>JBFFCR010000069.1:0-12562 GCA_041559855.1 Anaerolineae bacterium
AGCCGGCTTACCTCAGCGGACCAACGGCGCGCTTCCTGGGTCTCAAAGTTGACCTGCGCCTCCACGAGTTTCCATGCGGCTTCGATCTCTGCTCGGTGCCGGCCTAGCCGCACCTGGACTTCACCGAGCGCCTCTTCGACCTGCTTGTTGCGCTTCGCCTGCTCGCCCCATTGATGCTCCCAGCGCAGAAGCTCCTTTCTCCACCGTTTTTCGTTTTCCTCTTGCCACTCCTCTAGCTGTCGTTTCTGTCGCTCCTCGCCCAAGCGCTGCAGCTCTGTCACCTGTGCCAGGTCTCTCCTGATCGCCTCTTGGAAGCCCCGGATGTTATCCACCACCTGGCGATCCTCTCGAAACGCAGTCGCAAAGGTCTCCATACGCGCAGAAAACTCGGCGGACTTTTTTTCAAAGAAGGCCATCCGTTCGCCCCACTCGGCCAATTGGCGTTTGGTCCCTTCGGTTTCCAGTAGTTGCTTTTCGATAAAGTCACGCTGTGCCGTGCGGAGTTGGGTGACCATTTCCTTCAATTCGCCGGTATCGCGCTCCTGGCGCTGCACCGCGTCTTCAATCATCTGAAGTCGCGACCCCTGTTGTTCAAGGCGCTTCAAGGCTTCGAGCGATTCCTGTTGCAGTTGGGCGATCCGTTTCGCATCCTGCTGGCGGCCGTCCTCCAGGAAGGAAACAGACCGGAGCTTGTTATCCTGTTCCTTGGTGAGGGTATTCACGTTCTGTTGTATCGCCAGCACTGATTCGCCCAGGCGCTTCTGCTCGGCCTTGCGCAGCTTGAGTTCCTCCTCTGTGCGAGGTAGCCGCTGCAGCTCCCGGCGGATCTCATTTATCGCCCGGGAGGTACCATCGCGTTCAACGAGCCGCAACCGTTCTGCCTCCCGCTCCTCCTGCTGGCGGCGTTCGTCGGCCTGGGCAAGCAGATGCACTACTTCTTCCCTCAACTGCTGCATGGCCGCTTGGAGCTGGGAAGCTTTCAGCATCTGTGTCTGCATCCCGGCCAGCCGGCTCTCTAGTTCTTTTAGGGTGCGAGCCTGGTCACGCAGCTCGCCCTCCTCGTTTGCGACCAACTGCTGCAACCGGGTGAGTTCGGCCTTGCTACGGCGGTGTTCTTCGTCCAGCCAAGTGGTCAGTTGTGTCAACTGGCCCAGATCCATGCTCATGGCTCATACCTCCACTGAAATGGTTGGGGTGGCAAAAGTCTGCGCGAGTCCTGCCTGCTGGAGAGCAGCACAGCTCACGGTCCTGTTTCAGGACCTGCTAGCGGTTCAGGTCGACGATCCTACCGCTGTCGAGAAAGATCGCGCGCTCGGCAATGTTCGTCGTCCGATCTGCGATCCGCTCTAGGTTGTGGGCCACCCACAGCAGATAGGTGGCCTGAGTTATCGTCCGCGGATCCTCCATCATGTAGACAAGAAGCTCCCGATAGATCTGATCGTACAGGGCGTCGACAACATCATCGGCCTCCCCGATCTTGGCGGCCGCCTCTACGTCCTGGCGGGCAAACGCCTCCAAAGCGCCCATCAGCATACCGCGACCCTCATCTGCCATGCGAGGGATGTCGATCAGTGGCTTCAGCAGCGGGCGCCCAGCGAGCTTGATAGCCAGCCGGCCGATCCCTTCAGCATAGTCACCGATCCGCTCCAGTTCCGCGGCAACATTGGACACCGCGAGGATGGTCCGCAGGTCACTGGCCATTGGCTGTTGCGTGGCGATGAGCACCAGGCACTTTTCATAGATTTCATACTGTAGGGCATTGATCTCGTCATCATGATCGATAACCTGCTGAGCCAGCGCCTCGTCCTGCTTGGCCAGAGCCTGAATCGAGCTGTCAATCGAGTCGGCTACCTTCTGCCCCATTGCCAGCAGGTCCTCCAAGAGCTCGCGGAGCTGTTCCTGAAAGACTTTTCGTGTCATGGTCACCCCTTTGTCAGTAGTGAATATCCACTGCCGTTCCGATTTCCGCCCACTCGTAGATGATCTGGGCCGCCTGGGTGCTGAGGATCACGCAGCCGTACGACGCTCTCTGCCCGAGCAACCCGGCCCACATGATGCTCCCGTCGGGGCGAATGGGTAGGGCGTGGATGCCATTCTCGACCGACCCGACATTGTAGATACCCAGCCAATATGGCATACTCAACCGCCAGATGCTAGAGTAGGCCATCCGGATCTTGCTCTGCACTTTAAAGTGGCCAACCGCTGTGTCGCGTCCAGGCAAGCCCGTCGAAGTCGGAAAGTTGTAGAGCAGCGTGTCACCCTGATAGGCATAGAAACGTTGCGAAGAAATGTCGATCTCGATCCGTTTGGGCGGGAACAGGATGTACATGACCTCGTCGTAGTGGATTCTGGCTTCCTCGTCGTCAGGCTGCAGGGCCAGAGCAGTCTCTAGGTCGGTCCTGGCCTTCTGCAGCTTCCCCTGTGCCTGCCAGTCAATACCCCGCTGCCGGTAGGCAGTTGCCAGCAGCGCCGCGAGGTCTGGGTCATCCATTGCCCGATCGCGCGCCTCGGTCAATGCCTGGATGGCCTCAGCCCACGCGCCGGTCTCGATTGCTGCTTCGCCCTGGAGCCGGTAGGCCTCGATCACTCTCGCGCCCAGGTCTCCAAAGTCGGGAAGAAGTGCATGGGCTTCAGTCAGGATCTGGATCGCCCTGGGCCAGTCGCCTGCGGAAAGGGCCTGACGTCCTTCGAGGTAGGCTCGCGAGACCCGCTGCCACACTAGTGCGTCCTCATCCGAGGGGGCGATGCCGATAGCCTGATCGAATTGGGCAAGCGCTTCATCCACCTCCCCCGAATCCACCAGCGCTTTCCCGTACTTCGTATGCACCGCCAGGGCCCACTTCTGGGTCTTTTCGCCCAGCGGGTCGACGCTGCGCATGATGGCAATGATCTGCATGGCGCGCTCCCAACCCTGTTGGTCCAGAGCGGCTATTAGCTGTGGCTCGAATTGGGCTGCAATCTCATGGGGCGCCAGCGTAGGCGCGGGCGTGCCGGTGGGCGCTGTGGTAGGCAGCAAGCCGGCCAGTGTTCTCTCCACAGGCCCCCACAGCAACAGGGCTAGCAGCGCCAGGGATGCACTCAAGACAAGCAGCACCAGAAACCAGAGCCGTCGCCATCCCGCCGGCGTCTGTTGGGTGGTTGCCGGTCGGTCAGCCGCCGGCTCTAGTCGCACCAGCTCTGCCTTGGCTTGCACATGTCCCGGGCTCAGGGTCAGAACCTGCCGCAGGAGCGCCGCACGCTCCCGTGGTTCGGAGGCCAGCCATGCCAATCGTAGCCAGGCATCGGGCAAGCTGGGATCTATTTTGATGGTGGCACGCAGCAACAGGCGAGCCTCGTCGAGCTTCCCTTGACGGGCCAGGATCCTGGCTGCCTCCACTTGAGCCTGGGCTCTTGCTCTGGGCTCTACCGCGTCCCGAAAGCGGTGCAAGCCCTGCTTCTCTCTGGACATGCTCAATCGCTAGACTCCTCCCGGCCTCTATTATAGCATCGATTGCCTGGGTCCGCAATGGTGTTTGGTCGCCTGGAAGCCTACCTTTGCCGTGAACCCTAAAGTAAGGTATAATACCGGGCACTGTGCGGGGGCCGGGGGGTCCCAGATGTTGGAGGGCGGCTTGAAAGCACTCATCACGGGCATTTCCGGCTTCGTGGGCAGCCATTTGGCCGAGTACTTGCTTAAGGCCACTGATTGGGAAGTTGCAGGTACGGTTTTCGGGCCATACGGCAATATTGCCGACCTATACGATCAGCTGGAGCTCTATCCGGCTGAGCTATCGCGAATCGATGTGGTAACATTCATCTTGGAGCAAGCTCGGCCCGATGCCATCTTTCACCTGGCTGCACAACCGCTCGTTTCAGCCTCACGCCGTGACCCATGGGGTACCCTGGAAACCAACATACGCATGCAGCTCAGCCTCCTGGAGGGTGTGGTCCGCGTCAAGCCGGATTGCCGCATGCTAGTCATTGGTTCCAGCGAGGAGTATGGTACGGCCTCGCCAGAGGAATTGCCGGTGGACGAGGATACGCCGTTGCGCCCTATGAATTCCTACGCCTTGAGCAAGGTGGCACAGGATCTCATGGGACAGCAGTATCACCTCGTCCATGGGCTGCACGTGGTCCGCGCGCGGCCTTTTAACCACGTCGGCTCCCGGCAAGGACTTGGCTTTGTCGCTTCGGACTTTGCCAGCCAGATTGCCGCCGCCGAGTTGGGGTTGCAGCAACCAGTCATTAGCGTTGGAAACCTCAAGGCCCGCCGTGATTTCAGCGACGTCCGGGATGTGGTACAAGCCTACGTAGCGCTCATCACCCAAGGTGTGCCTGGACAGGTGTACAATGTCGGCGCTGGCGAATCCCACTCGATCCAGGAGATCCTTGATGTCCTACTGAGTATGAGCCGGGTGCCCATTGAGGTGCAGCAGGATCCAGACCGGATGCGACCATCTGACATGCCCGACATTGTGTGCGATGCCACACGGATCCGGGAACTCTGCGGGTGGCGGACCACGATCCCCCTCGCTCAGAGTTTGCAGGATGTGCTCGAATACTGGCGACGGACAAAGGCGGCATCTGCACAGCAGGTCGCAAGCAAGCAAAACGACAAGGTAGGATAGATGACAAAGACGGCGCTTATCACCGGGATAACTGGTCAGGATGGTTCATATCTTGCCGAGTTCTTGCTCGATCAAGGGTACAAGGTAGCCGGCATGGTTCGGCGCTCCAGCACAGTCAACTTTGGACGTATCGAGCATATCCAGGATCGAGTCACGTTGGTACATGGCGACCTGTTGGATCAGACTTCACTCATCGACATAATGCGCGAGCACGGGCCCGACGAGATCTATAACCTGGCAGCCCAGAGCTTTGTCCCGGTTTCGTGGAAGCAGCCGGTTCTCACCGGCGAATTCACGGCGCTGGGTGTCACCAGGATGTTGGAAGCTATGCGCAGCGTCGCGCCCGAGGCCCGCTTCTACCAGGCCTCGAGCAGTGAGATGTTTGGCAAGGTGCGCGAGGTGCCACAGAGCGAGGAGACGCCCTTTTATCCGCGCAGTCCCTACGGAGTCGCCAAGGTCTACGGCCATTGGATCACCGTCAACTACCGGGAGAGCTACGACCTGTTTGCTTGTTCAGGCATTCTCTTCAATCACGAAAGCCCGCGACGGGGTCTGGAGTTCGTCACGCGCAAGGTCACTCATGGAGTCGCCCAGATCAAGTTGGGCTTGGCGCAGGACCTGCACCTGGGCAACCTTGATGCTCGCCGCGATTGGGGCTATGCTGGTGACTATGTAAAGGCCATGTGGATGATGCTCCAGCAGGACCATCCCGATGACTATGTGGTTGGAAGCGGCGAGACGCACTCTGTGCGTGAGCTGTGCAAGGTTGCTTTCGGCTATGTGGACCTTGATTGGGAAGACTATGTTGTCAGTGATCCGGCCTTCTACCGGCCTGCCGAAGTGGATCTTTTGGTGAGCGATCCCACCAAAGCCAGAAAGGAACTGGGCTGGCAAGCCGATGTCTCGTTCGAAGGACTGGTCCAGATGATGGTGGATGCCGATCTGGCGCATCTCAAGATCGTGCACCACCTGTAGACCAATTTTCCTGCGATCTCTTGCTGGCGTTGGGGGGCAGCAGGCATCCTGGGCAACCATCCACAAGCAGTCACGCCCCCAATCGCTGAGGGAATCACGGGTCTGCGCCGCGAGTCAAGGCGGCGCTGCCGTCCGGCACAGGCCACACGGCAAGATCGTCGCTCGAGGAAAGCAGCGTACATGCAGGTTCTGTTCGGCACCGATGGGATTCGGGGCACCACAGGCAATAGGGAGACGGTGCAGCTGAGGCTCACCCCTGGGTTGACCGTATCGATCGGTCAGGCCATTGGGGATTTCGTTCGACGCGAGCTCTCAGGCGAGAGCCGCGGCATGGTGCTTGTCGGACGTGATCCCAGGATCTCTGGGAGCATGATTGAGAGTGCGCTGACGGCTGGCCTTCTAGCCCAAGGGGTGGATGTGGTGCAGGCAGGCATCATCCCAACGCCGGGCGTCGCCGTCTTGATGAGGCAACTGGGTGCGAGGGCCGGGATCATGATCTCTGCCTCCCACAATCCTGCGGAGGACAACGGGATCAAGGTCTTTGGCCCCGATGGCTACAAGTTGAGCGATGGTGCGGAGGAATTCATCCGGCTCCGCGTCCCTGCGCTGGACCAGCTTGTTCAAGTCTCCAGGGAGGTCGTCAGAACCCGGGCGTTCTCGGATGGAGACATGGAGCGGCTCAGCGACATCGTGCAGCAGTTCAACGAGGTGCCGGTTCCGTGCGACACGGACGAGTTGGGCAGCATTAGAGCTGGCGTGGACGCGGGACAGATGTACATTGAGTACTTGAGCCAACTCTGGCAGGGGGCGGGTGATCTCTCCGGCAAGCTCTTGCTTTTGGAGTGCGCCAATGGCGCAACTTCGCACATTGCCCCAGAAGTGTTCCGGCGGCTCGGTGCCAGGGTCGAGGTGGTGAATGGCTCTCCAGATGGCCTGAACATCAACGAGAGCTACGAGTACCTCGAGCCGCACCGGTTCCGGCAGCGTGTGCTCGACGCCGGAGCGGATGCTGGAGTGGCATTTGACGGAGATGGGGATCGCGTCCTGCTGCTCGATGAGAAAGGCCAGGTGCTCGACGGCGACGTCATTATGGCCATACTGGCTCGCGACATGCTTGCCCGTGACCGTCTGGCGCACCGCACGGTGGTGACCACGAATATGAGCAATCTCGGGCTTGACGAGAGCCTTGCCGAGGTCGGCGTTCGCGTCGTAGAAACTAGGGTCGGCGACAAGTACGTGTTGGCGGAAATGCTTGCGAACGGGTATACTCTGGGCGGCGAGCGATCAGGCCATATCCTGATGCTCGACGGGGAGCAAACGACGGGCGATGGTATCCACACCGCGCTAGCTGTGATGGACGCGATGGTCAGCCGCCCGGGTGCCCGCCTATCGGACCTGGCATCCGTCATGACCAAGTATCCTCAGTTCATCGCGAGTGCGAGGATTTCCGCGAGGCCCGAGCTCACGCAGGTTGATGAGGTGCAGGAGATCCTGGCACGACTGCGGGCGGCGCTGGGGCCGAAAGCTGATATCAACCTTCGTTATTCGGGCACAGAGGACAAGGTGCGGCTATCGGTGCGAGGTTGCGGCGACGACGATCCCGAGCTCATGGACAGCCAAGCAATGCGGGCCCTGGGGCAGATCGCAGAGGCCATCTCGCGTTGGAGCCGGTGAATGGGTGGTCTCTGTAGTATGGGGCTTTTGGCACAGTCATGGCGCCGGGAATGCGAATGAGCGGGCAACGGCTGCAAAAGTTCCGGCTCATGACGTACAACATAGGAGGAAGACGAGATCTCGAGTCACAACCAGATGCCATCTCTCAAGTGATCGGGCACTTGTCCCCGGACATTGTGGCCATCCAAGAGGCTGCCGACTACCAGGATGCGGATGGCACATGGAAGAGCCCGATGGGCGAGGTTGCCCAGGACTCAGGCTCTGAATATCATGTCCACTTTGCGCCTTCGCTGTCGATGCGGGAGCACATGGACGTCCGGCAACGGATGTTCGTGCATGGATTGTTCAACGACTGGCAGGACTGGAGGCTGGGCAATGCCCTGCTCTCCCGTTGGGAGTTTGTGCGCTTGGGAGATCCGTCGCAGCCAGGAACACCGAGGAACGTGCCGATCTTTCGGACTCACCTGTACGAGGGGGATCGGGACACGGAGCCGAGGAATGCGTTGGTGTCCCGAATCGGGGCCCCGCTCCTGAGTCCGTTTGTGGTGGGTGTGCACCTCACGACCTTGGTTGGTGAGCGCGATCGGGTTGGAGGGCCTCATCCTCAGCCTGATCGGGTCGAGGTCGCGTGGGCCCTTCGGGTGCAACAGGCAGAGCGAATCCTGGCGTTGCTGAGAGAGCATGTCACGGCACGCGGGGAAGTGGTGTTTCTGCTGGGTGATTTCAACGCGGCGGCAAGCGAGCCGTGTATCTCGTCCGTGCTGCTAGGAGAAGGCGGGTTCGAGCGATTGAGTCCCGTGAGCGATAGCGGGGCCACTCATCGTGGAATAGGCGAGCCGATTGACCATATCTTTGTTTACCCTGGCGACCGGCTGGTGGGGTATCGTTGCTGGATAGCAGATACTCCTCTGGCTCGCCAGACATCCGATCACTTGCCGGTGGTGGCTGACGTCACGATTGCACCGTAGCCATCACAACTGACATGTAAGAGTCGCCGGTACATAATGGTGCGATCGCGCTGGAGATCAGCCGTACTCTCGCAGGAGACAGACAGACATGGGGAACCGCCAACCCGAGATTGAAGAGATAACCGAGGATCTGGCACAGAGAGAAGCGGGGCAACCACTGACTGGCCCTGTGTTCGTCAAGATGCTTAGGATCCTGGCAGAGGCAGACTCGCCGGACGTGTGGGAGCCTGCCATTGATGCAGTACATGAGTATCTGAATGTGGTGGACGACGAGCTCGCCCGGCAGGTGCAGCGCACGCAGTCCGAAACCGCCAGGATTTTCGCGATGCTGTTGACTGTCCTCGCAGAAGCAGGCCAGTACCGGCACGAGACGTACAGCAAGGATCCAGAACATCGAAAGCTGCTGGATGGCTCGCTCCTACCTCAGATGGCGCAATTGCGCGAACATGCGATCCAGGTGGCAAAGCAATATCTGCGCCAGCCGGTGTTCGGCTCCCTCAAGACTGACCTCGAGGCCGAGATCTTTCCTCTGCTGGAGAGCATGGGCGATGTCTCCGGCCAGAATTCGAGATTGGCTCGCGATCGGTACATGCCCTTCCGCGTGATCCAGGTAGGAAACGTGGTGGAGCGCCTGTTTGGTTTCAGGCTGCGGACCGACGAGCCTCAACTCATCGGGGATGGGCAGACGCTGGGGCTCTTGCAGCAGATCTACGATCTCAAGTATGCGAGGTTTGGCACATCGGGGGTCAGAGGACGCTGGGAGGTGGATTTCACCGAGGAAAGAGCCAAGCGCGTCGTACAAGCCATTTGCGACTACCTCAAGGCGTCCAACGTTCCTGCCCGGATAAAGCAGGAGAACCTGCAAGGCAGGCGAGTTGTGATCGGGTACGACAGCAGGAGGAATGCCCGGCTTGTAGCTGAATGGACGGCACAGGTCTGCCTGGCGAATGGGTTCCGAGTCGATCTGGCCGAGCGAGATACGCCGACTCCAGCCCTGGTGTACTACCTTACCGATTACCTCCCGCGGGACGAGTGCGCCGGTCTGATCAACTGCACAGCCAGCCACAACCCCCCAGAGTGGCAAGGGATCAAGTTCAATCCGCGCGACGGTTTCCCAGCGCCAACGGACCTGACCAACTTTATCGCAGCACATGCGAACCGGCTTCAACTTCTTGACGCTGAGGTGCCCGTCGCCGACCTGTCTGAGGCAGAGGCTCGTGGCGATCTTGTGGGCTTTGATCCACTAGATGACTATAGAGAGTGGGTGTTGGACAGCGGCAAGGGCAACCGCAGGATATCTATCGACCAGAACAGGATTCGACAGCACTTTGCCGGCGGGCACGTGGTGATCGATGAGATGCATGGGACCAGTCGAGGGTACTTGACGAGCATCCTGGACGAGATAGGCGTTGGGTATAAGGTAGTCCACGCCGAACGGGATCCCAACCTGCCCGGGTTGGACTATGCCAACCCCGAGGAACCGTTCATCAACTTGCTCAAGGAAACCGTCAAAGAGCAGGGCGAAGCCATGTTGGGTGTGGGCATGGATACGGATGCCGACCGTTTTGGGGTCGTGGACGGCAATGGCGAGTACTTTCGCCCCAATCAGATCCTGCCCATGTTGGTGCGCTATCTGGGTATCGATCGGGAGTTGACAGGGCGGGTGGTCGTCACGCAGACCGGCTCGCCTCTCAACGAACCCTTGGCGGGAATGATCCCGAACAATGAGCAGAATCAACCTGCGCCCAATACCGCGCCTGCTTTTGTGGATCACCCCTTCTATCGAATCCGCGTTGGAACGCGCAAAGACCAGGTGTACGAATCGATCTTTATGGTGCCGGTAGGCATCAAGTACATCGAGGAACAGCGGCGTACCGATCGGCACTACAAGGCCTACAGTGAATTGCCGGCGGGTTGGCGCGACACATTGCTCATTGGCGGCGAGGAAAGCTCGGGCCTGACCACGCGGGGGCACGTAACTGACAAGGACGGCGTGTGGGCAAACCTCCTCATCATGGACATGGTGGCATACTATGGCGCCTCGGTCGGCCAGATATGGGGAGAGACGACCCGGCGTGCCGGGTGGAAGTCATACGGCGGCAGGGAGCTCGACCCAGATGGCCCCTCTAACACCGGGCGGGCAGACGTGGACGCAGTGTTGGAGGCCAAAGAAGAGCTGATCAATGACTTTCTGGACAGGTATGAGGACAAAGCCCCAGATGAAAGCACCTGGGCGGACCTCCCCGTCGTGTATGCAGGTGGCATCCGGTATGACTTTGCCGAACTGCGACTGCGCGGCCCAGAGGGTGACGACCAGCACTTCCTCCGAGTCCGCGCGTCGGGGACAGAGCCCATCAACCGGATCTATGTAGAGAGCAGCAGTCCCGAGATTGCCCGGCGCTTGAGGGAGACGGCGTTGAGGCGTCTCGAAGAGCTGTCAGCCGCCGAGATCCGCAAAGCACGCTCGGAGTGGCGTCTCGCCGAGATTCTCTCCGCCACCACCGTGTCCTCCTTCCTCAGCCAGAAGGCCAAAGCGGCAATCGCGTCTCGCGAGGGATGGAGCCGGGAGGGGGTCATAGCCAAGCTGGAGAGAATGCTGCCAACCGTAGAGCTCCGAAACAAGCGCGTTATACGCGCCTGGGTCGCGGCGCTTGGAGAAGAGGGGTAGCTGGGGTCGTCGGCAGCGGCACGATGGCGTCCGAGTCCGCTTTCAGGACAGAGCCGATCCCTTGAAGCCATGGAACGCAAGGATAGCAAGTTGACACTGATCGACACACACGCTCACCTCGATTTCTCGAAATTCGAGGCCGATCGACCGGCTGCCATTGAGCGAGCCAAGGCAGCCGGTGTAGCTGCGATCGTGAATGTAGGGACCGACCTTGCCTCGAGCCGCCGGGCCGTGAACCTGGCAGAGCAATATGAGGTTGTCTATGCTGCGGTGGGTATGCATCCCCACAGTGCAAAGAAGCTGGACGGCGCAACGCTGGCGCAATTGCGCGAGCTGGCGCAGAACCCCAAGGTCGTAGCCGTGGGTGAGATTGGGTTGGACTATTTCCGGGACCTGTCGCCCCGCGACGTGCAGCGGAGGGCCTTTCAGGCGCAGCTGGCTTGGGCTGCCAGGTTGGGCAAGCCGGTCATTATTCACGACCGGGATGCCCACGATGACGTACTGGACGCCCTGACCAAGTGGGCGGCGGGGTTGAACAGCTCGGCCCTTGCCGGACGGTTGGGCGTGTTGCACACATTCTCGGGTGATCTGGACATGGCAAGAACGGCGATTGACCTGGGCTTCTACATCTCGATCTCGGGACCTGTGACCTATCGAAACGCAGGGCAGCTCCCTGGCGTCGTCCGCGCGCTGCCGTTGGAGCGCCTGCTGGTGGAGACCGATTGCCCGTTTCTGACACCTGAACCCTACAGGGGCAAGCGCAACGAACCGGCCTACACCCGCCTGGTGGCCGAGCGCGTTGCGGTTCTAAGAGGTATCTCTCTGGATGACCTGGCGCGGGCGACGACTGCCAACGCTCGTCGCCTTTTCGCATTGGCGAACACCGAATTGGAAGAGGAACTAGATTGAACACGATCCCTTTGTTTGAGCCGCTAGCAGCGGAACTGGAGCGGGTAGAGCGCAAGATGCGCGAGCCCGCGCACCCGGAGTACCCTCAACTCACGGCGGTCCTCGGCAGTTTGCTGGATAGCGGCGGCAAGCGCCTGCGCCCAGTGCTGGCCCTATTGGCCGGGCGATTCTATTCCACCGATCTGGAAAAGCTGATATCGCTTGCCGCGTCGGTGGAGATGCTGCACACGGCCACCCTGGTCCATGACGATCTGATCGATGGAGCACTGCTGCGGCGCGGCGGGAAAACTGTGAATGCGCGCTGGAGTTCGGGCGCTACGGTCCTGACGGGCGATTATCTGTTCGCGCGGGCAGCGGCCTTTGCAGCAGAGACCGGCAATGTGCGCGTGATGTCGATCTTTGCCAACACACTGATGACCATCTGCAGTGGCGAGCTGCGCCAGATCTTTGATCGTCACCAGGTGCCGCGACTCGGGAGCGAACAGGCTTGGCAGGAGGCCCTGGAGCAATACGACCAGCGCATCCACGCCAAGACGGCTTCCCTATTCGCGGCAGCCACCGAGGCTGCCGCGGTGCTGGGCGGCGCGTCAGAAGCCGAGCAGACCGCCCTCCGCACCTACGGGCAGCTTCTTGGTGCCGGCTTTCAGATCATGGATGATGTCCTCGACTTTCAGGGTGACCAGGAGGTGTTGGGCAAGCCGGTGGCTGGCGACCTTCGTGAGGGGATCGTGACCTTGCCAGTTCTCTACTACTTGCGAGAA
>JBFFCR010000070.1:0-12400 GCA_041559855.1 Anaerolineae bacterium
AACTTGGCTACCAGGAGGCCAGCCGGCCCCAGGACGCTGACCTGATCCTGCTCAATACCTGCGTCGTGCGCCAGAGCGCCCCGGACAAGGGCGTCGGAAGGCTCACCTCGCTCCAGGGGCTCAAGCGGCGCAAGCCAGAGATCAAGCTGGCCCTGATGGGCTGCTTTGTCGACGAGATCCAAGAGCTTCAGCGCCGCTACCCCTGGGTAGACGCCTTCATCAAGCCATCCGACGTTTCCGCAGTCGTGGCTCTGGCTCGCCGGCCAGGCGCCAGAGCTCCTGATTCGACGTTACCCGTTTCCCAGGACCGCGTTCCTGTTTCTGTTGGTGTGCCCATCAGCTATGGCTGCGATCACCTGTGCACCTATTGCATCGTGCGGCTGCGGCGTGGGACGGAAGTCAGCCGCCCCGTAGAGGAAATAGTGAGCGAGGTTCAGGAACTGGTCCGGCGCGGTGTCAAAGAGATCACGCTGCTGGGCCAGAATGTGGACTCGTACGGGCACGATCTGGCAGGCGTGGATCGCCGGACAGCCAGCGGTCAGTGGCGCCCAGATCTGGCCGATCTCCTTGAAGCCGTGCACGAGGTTGAGGGCCTGGCGCGCATTCGCTTCCTGACCTCTCACCCCGCGGACATGACCCAGCGCCTGATCGAAACAGCGGCCCGGCTGCCCAGAGTCTGCGAGCACATGGAGGTGCCGGTTCAGTCAGGCGACGACATCATCCTGCGGCGCATGGGTCGAGGCTATACGGCAACCGCCTACCGCGACCTGGTGGCTCGCATACGTGCGGCCATGCCCGGCGCCGGCCTGGCTACCGACGTGATCGTTGGCTTTCCCGGCGAGACAGAAGTCCAGTACCAGGCTACCTACCGCTTGCTGGAGGAATTGCGCTTTGACATGGTCCACGTCGCGGCCTACTCGCCCCGGCCCGGCACGCCCGCCGAACGGATGGCGGACGACGTGTCGCTCCAGGAGAAGGAGCGACGCCGCAAAGCAGTCGATCGCCTCCAGGAGCAGATCGTGGGCGAGATCAACGCCGAGTTGCTGGGAAAACGCGTGGAGGTGCTCGTAGAGGGCCGGCACAAGGGAAAATGGCGGGGCCGGACCAGGACAAACAAGCTGGTGTTCTTTGACATAGACGACAGGGACCGGGCCGGCCAGCTCGTCCAGGTGCGGATCACGCGTACAGGGCCATGGTCCATGCAGGGCCAGATATAGGAGTGAAGTACAGATGAAACGAGTGATCATCAACGCCGATGACTTTGGAAAGGACGAAGGGGTGGTGCGCGGGATCATTGAACTGGACCGCGCGGGCACTATCAGCAGTACCTCGTGTATGACCAACATGCCGGCCTGGCCCCAGGCGGCAGCCTACCTGCGCGAGCACAGCAGCCTCGGCGCTGGCGTGCACCTGGTCTTTAACGATGGCTCGCCGGTCCTGCCTGTACATCAGGTACCGGCTCTGCTCGATGGCGATGGGCAGTTTCTCAATGATGGACAGATCCTGCGCAGCCTTCGCCGTGGCACGACGGCCCAGCTCCGTGCCGAGTTCCGTGCCCAGATCGAGCGCTTCATCAGCGACGTGGGTCGCCCACCCGATCATCTGGACAATCACTGCGCAGTATCGTACACCCGCCCCGACCGCTTCAGGGTAACGCTGGAACTGGCGCAGGAATACGGCTTGCCCATCCGCGTCCCCTTTGGTGACGACCTGGAAGAGCAAGCCGCCTTCCTATCACAGCGCAATGCACTCCCTCACTGGATGGTCCGCTGGCTGGGCGCGTACTTGCGCCGTCGCATCGACCGAGCCGGTATCGGGCGGCCCAATGTCTTCCTCATGCAATTCTCCACGAATGGCAACCGCACGCCCGAGGACCTGCTCTCTCTCTTGGATTCGTTGCGCGAAGGGTGGATCAGCGAGATATTGGCGCATCCCGGCTATGGGACAGACTGGCGCGAAGAGGATCTGCGCGCCCTTCTCGACCCGCGTGTCCGGGAGCGACTGGATCAGCCTGACATCCAGCTGACCACCTTCGCTGCCGTTGGTTAGTTTGCCCGCCGGTGCAAAGGGACCCGGGGAAAGGTTGGCAGTATGGACCTATCGTCACTGGGCAAGATCATTTTCGCCTTGGGTGCCGCGCTGGTCGTGATCGGGGGGATGGTGTGGGTCCTGGGCAAGGCCGGTCTGCCGTTGGGCAGGCTGCCGGGTGACATCCGGATCGAGGGCGAGAAGGGTTCCCTTTACGTTCCCATCGTGACCATGATCCTCTTGAGCGTGGTGCTGACCGTCGTGCTGAACATTGTCATCCGCCTGCTCAACCGCTGACAGGGCATCAAGGGACATGAAGACAAGCCAATTCGACTACGATCTTCCCCAGGAACTGATCGCCCAGACGCCGGTCGAGCCCCGCGATGCCTCGCGGCTGATGGTCGTGCACCGCGGCAGCGCGCAGATCGAGCACCGCATCTTTCACGATATCGTCCAGTACCTGCGCCCCGGTGACTTGCTGATCCTCAACCAGACCCGCGTCATCCCGGCCAGGCTCTTTGGCCGGAAGGTCGAAACGGGCGGCAGGGTGGAATTGCTCCTGCTGCAGCGGGAGGATGACAGACTCTGGCAGGCGTTGGTTCGCGGCAAGAAGCTGCGCCCAGGCACACGGATCGAGCTACAGGCGCCGGCCGGTAGGGGGGCGGACCGGTCAGGCTCCCCGGAGAGCGTCATTGCCGAGATCGTCGCCGGGTTAGAATCAGGCGGGCGCCTAGTTCGCTTTGAGCAGCCAATCGAGCCGCTCCTGGGCGAGATGGGCACCGTCCCCCTGCCACCCTATATCCACCGGCCTCTGGCCGATCCGGAGCGCTACCAAACTGTCTACGGGCGCGTCGAAGGTTCGGTAGCGGCCTCCACCGCCGGCCTGCACTTTACCCCGGAGCTCTTGGTCGGGCTGCGTCGCCTGGGGGTCGAGATGGCCTATATCACTTTGCAGATCGGCCTGGATACCTTCCGACCGGTGAAGGAGGAGCGCGTGCAGGATCACCAGATCCACACGGAATGGTACGAGCTCACTGCGCCCGTCGCAGAGCAGATCAACCGCGCCAAGTTGGAGGGCCGGCGCGTGGTTGCTGTGGGTACAACCGTTGTTCGTGCGCTCGAGTCGGCGGCGGGTGGCTGCGCCCCGGATGGGCAGGTCTGTGCCTGGAAGGCGGTTTCGGCCTACTCTGGCCCCACCGACCTGTTCATAATTCCCGGCTACACCTTCCGTGTCGTGGACGCCATGATCACCAATTTTCACCTGCCCCGCAGCACGCTCCTGATGCTTGTTTCGGCCTTTGCCGGGCGAGATCTCATCTTTCAGGCATACCAGCAGGCCATTGAACAACGCTATCGCTTCTTTTCATTTGGCGACGCCATGCTGCTTGCATGAAAAAAGGCACTCCCTGGCGCGGAGTGCCTGTGCTCCTCTCGGCCATGGAAGGGCTTGTTGTCCCTGCTTGAGCCTCAGCGCCGGAACATGGATGCCAACAACGCGAGCGCTGCCAGCGCAAAGAGGATGTAACTCGCGACCCCGCCCCCTTTGGCCAGATAGATTGCCACCGCCGATAGAAGCAACGCGGCAAAGACCACCATGCTGGCAAGCCTGTTGACCGCCATCTCCACGCTCCGCAAGGACTTGACGTCTTCGCGGCTCCACCTGGTACGCACCGCCAACTCGCCGCGGCCCGCTTGCCCAAAGAACCGGTCGGCCTGGCCCGGCAGTGACAGTGCGACCCGTGCCATCTTTTCTAGCTCGCGGAGCCACCCCCGCACGTCTCGTTTCACCTCGTCGGCAGCCATCTCCCGGGCAAACGGCTCGACCGCCTTCCAGGGATCGAAATCAGGATCCAGCGCAGTAGCCATGCCAAAGAGGATCGATATTGCCCGCCCGACGAACAGCAGGTCGGTCGGAAGCTGGAACGGCATCTCGTACAGGATGTCGCGATACTCTCGTGCCAGACTGTGCCACTCGGTCATGGCTAGTTGCTGTACTTGCTGGAACGACAGGCCCGAGTACCGCTCCATGAGCTCGCTCTGCACTTCTTCCAGCCGGGCCAGATCGGCGCCGGGCAGGAGCATACCCGCCCCCTGGTAGGCGCGCACCACCAGAGCGCTATCTTTGGCGACAAAACCGATGAGGTAATCGCGCAGGTGCGGCCGTACGCGCTCGGGAATGGTCGCCACCATGCCAAAGTCCACAAAAGTGAGCAGAAAAGGATTGCCCGTGTCTGGCTCGTTGTAGCTGGGGACGCCCTGCTCGGCCGGAAGCGGCTGGACGAACAGGTTGCCGGGGTGCGGATCGGCATGCACAAAGTTGTGGACGAACACCTGGGTCAGGTAGGTGTCGAACAGGCAGCGCGCGACTTCCTGGCGGCTGACGCCAGCGGCCTCTATCGCCTCAAAATCAGTGATCTTGATGCTAGCCACATTCTCCATGATCAAGACCCGGCGCGTCGAGGTCTGGGCGAAGACGCTCGGGATGCGGATGCGGGGGTTGCTGGCGAAGTTCAAGGCGAAGCGCTCGGCGTTCTCCGCTTCGGCTACAAAGTCCAGCTCCCTGCGGGTAGTGCCGCTGAATTCATCATACAACCTGTCCAGGTCCACGCGGCGGCTGATGGGCCGGTAGCGGTTCAGCCACCGGGTCGCGGTGCGAATGGCGCGCAAGTCGGTCTCGACGATCTGGTCGATGCGTGGGCGTTGGACCTTGACCACGACATCATCCCCCGTGAGCAAGCGAGCGCGATGGACCTGTGCCAGCGAGGCAGCAGCCTCTGGCTTGGGCGCGAACCAGGAAAAGATCTGGTCGATCCGCTGGCCGTATGCGGCCTCGATGACACCCCGGATATCGGCCAACCGCTCTGCGGCAACTTCGTCTTGCAGCCCGGCAAGCTCGTCGGTAACCGCACGGGGCAGGACATCCACGCGGATGCTTAGGAACTGGCCCAGCTTGATCAGCACCCCCCCCAGCTCCACGGCCAGGCTCCGGAACCGCCGGGCCAGCCGCCCCCACCGTCGCTCCGCAGAACGCTCGACCAAGCGCCGTCCCAAAATCCGGCGCAGGATGAGCTCCCAGAAGATCAGGTGGGTAAACGCACCGGCAAAGTAGCGCACGACGCGTAGGTACCGGCGGCGATCAAAGGGCGCGTCCCCAGAGTCAGCCGCAGGCGTCTGCTGAGCCATGCCCGTCATCGCGCTGGATGTCGCTGCATCGTTCATGAATGGTGATTCTCCGTCGGGCGCGACTGAACCTGCCGCCCTGTCCTATTCCGTGATGTCTCCCACCTGACCACGAACTGCATCGACCAGGTCTTTGCTGCTCAACTCCAACCCGGTATCGTGCCGGCCCGCGCTGATACCCACCCGAGGCTCCTCCAGAATGTGGTGGTCCACATAGATCGGCACGTCGGACCGACGCAGTCCCAACGGGGCGACTGCCCCGATCTGGTAGCCGGTGATCCGCGGCACGTCGGCCTCCGGTGCCATCTCCAGAACCTTCACCTCGACCAGCCGGGCTAGCTTTTTCAGGCTCAAGCGCTGGTCTCCGCGCACCAGGGCAATCACGTGGCGTTTGTCAGGACGGCGCACCAGCAAGGTCTTGACCACTTGTTGTACCGGCACGCCTCGCTCAGCCGCTGCACCCTCTACGTCTCTTGCCTTGTGGGGCTGCACGAGCACTTTGTATGGGATGCCGAGCTCATCCAGGGCGCGCACGGCGTGGGTCTTGACCTTAGCCATGCCAGCTCCATTCCTGGCGTGACATCTCAGACCTCACTCTCCACAGGCAGGCCCTCGAGCCACTCCTCCGTCGCTCGGGGCGACCTCAGGTGTATCACCTGCAGATGGGCATACTCGGGTTTGTCGAACAGCACCGGGTATTCTCTCCTCCTCCGCCGGTAGCTGGTGAGGGCCCACAAGATGATCGAGTCGCGAGCCAGGAACGACGCCCGGAACCGTTCCCGATTCCCACTCCACAATTCCTCCCGCCACACCGTCCGCCGGATCGTCCGCCAGGTCACGCGCCGCATGACCACCGGCAGTGAGTAGTCCAGCCAGACAACTGTGTCGGCCCGCGCCCAGACGATGTCGCGGACCGCGCCATAGTTGCCGTCTGTGGTCCAGGCCGCGCCACTCAGTGCCTCCCGGACCTGTTCGCGGAAGGGCTCACGGGGAGTTGGGGTCCAATCCGGTCCCCAGTGCAGCGAATCGAGCTCCACGTGGGCAATTCCCAGCCGCTGCGCCAGCCTGCTAGCCAGCGTCGTCTTGCCGGAGCCGCTTGTACCGACCACGGCGATGCGCCGTGGCTTCTCGTGGGAGCCACCAGGCTCGACCACTGTCTACAACTTGTCCCGTTCTTTCAGCAAATGCGCAATGAGGGCCTTTTCCTCCTCCATGGTCTGGATCTCTCCGTCAAGGCGCGCATCACGGATGGCATTGAGCAACCGGCTGAATAACGGCGATGGCTGCAGGCCCAAGGACTTTAGGTATGTACCGTCCAGAAGCGGCTGCACATGCCGCAGTTTGGTTTCGTACAGCATCAAGCGGTCGCGCACGCGCTCCGAACCGGAGCACAGCCACAGGATCATCCGCGAAGCCGACGTACTGTGGCGCAGGAGGGCATAGAGCTGCCGGTTGGAGAGGTTCGTCTGGTTCAACCTGTCCTCGGCATCTTTCAGATCGGCAACCTGCCGCAGCAAGGTCAGATCGTTTCGAAAGATCTTTAGATGGCTGGCAAAGGCCTCCGTCTCGACGCGCGACAGGTGATAGCACAGTAGGGCCAGATAGAGGCCTGGGGCAGGACGCCCAGCCTCCTCGACCTGGACATCCCACATACCCTCGGCCAGGGTTGTGCGCAGCCGATCAAACCATTCCCCGGTCTCCTCACCACAGGTCAGCCGAGCGTGGATCTGAGCCAGGGCATTCAGACCATCCAGCCTGTACAGGACCCGCTCTGGCTCCTTCTCACCCAGGATCAGGTAGAGCTCATGCCGGATCCGTTCACCTGTGACTCGGGATAGCATGGGCAGGGCGTTGTCGATCAGTTCAGCCGTGCGTGGCTCGATCGCAAACCCCAGCCGCTGCTCAAAGCGAGCCGCTCGCAAAATACGGGTCGGATCTTCGATGAAACTCAGACTGTGCAGCACCCGGATCATGCCATCTTGCAGATCCTGCTCGCCACCGTAAAAGTCAAGCACCTGCCCATAATGGCGCGAGTCGAGCCGAATGGCCAAGGTATTGATCGTAAAGTCTCGCCTGTGGAGGTCAGCCTTGATCGAGCTGCGCTCTACCTCGGGCAGGGCTGCCGAATGAGGATAGAACTCCAGCCGGGCCGTGGCGAAATCCAGGGACGGCACGCCAAACTCTGCTTCTCGTCCCTCCAAGATGATCTTGGCCGTGCCGAACCTCTTGTGGCTGCGCGTGCGAGCGCCTGCCCTCTTGCCCAAGCGCCGGGCCAGCCGGATCGCTTCCCCTTCCACAACCAGGTCCATGTCGAGGGTCGGTTCGCCAAGCAACAGGTCCCGCACAAACCCGCCTACGACATACAACGGATAGCCCATCTCCTGGGCCAACTCGCTGGCCTGTGTCAGAAGGTCCAGCAAGGGGCCTGGCAGCGCCGCATCGATCTTTTGGGCAATCTCGCGACGGCGGGCTGGACGTTGGGGCGGTGTGGCCCATGACTTGATCAGATCGGTGCGGGTGACAATGCCAACGATCTCATCCTCGCTCACCACCGGCACCTGCCCCACGCCAAAACGGGTCATGATCTGCTGCAAGCGTTCTACCGAGTCGTCTACCCTGACAGAGATGTCGCCCTTGGTCATATAATGGCTCACCGGCATATTCCCGAGTCGCAACCTTCTGGCCCGGTCGATCTCGCGCCGGGACAGAACGCCCACGACCCGACCATCCTCGGCAATGGGAAAGCCCTCGAATCCGTACCGCAGCATCTCTTCGGCAGCGGCATCCACCGTCGTCTCTGGGGGGAGGGTATGTGCCCCATAGGACATGATCTGGCCCACGGTCTCGATGGGGTGGATGTGCCGTGTCAAGAGATCCAGCAATTCCTGGTGTGCGCTCTCCAGATCCATGTCGCGGATGAGCGCGGCAGCTGCTCGCGAGTGTCCTCCTCCACCAAAGTGGTCGGCAACGTGGCCCACATCTACCGCATCGGTCGTGGAGCGCGCCACCAACTGCAGGTATTCGCCCAGATCCACCAGCAGAAAGAGACCCGCCGGGTCGTATAGGTCGCGGATCTTGTGCGCCAGGGTAGAGATCTCTTCGACATACCCCTGGGCGGTTGCCGTGGCGACCACGACCGAGTGCCCGGAGAAATCGATCGTCCTTGTGCTGTCCAGCAGCGCGTCGTACAGGGCCAGCTGCTGCTCGGTGAGGGGATGGTGCAGGAAGTCGCTGACGACGACTAGATTTGCCCCATGCTCCGCCAACCAGGTGGCGCAGCGCAGATCGCGGACAGTCGTGGTCGGGTAGGAGAGCGAGCCAGTGTCCTCGTAAACGCCCAGCGCTAGCAGCGTCGCCTCAACTGGACTCAGTGCAATGCCCTCGGCGATGATCTCTTCCATCAGCAGGGTCACAGTCGCTCCGACCGTCTCGCCGCTGTAGGTCCAGTTCGGGGGCAGGTCGCGGCCCAGCGGGTGATGGTCGATGATCTGCACCACCGTCTCATCGGTCATGCCCTTGGGCGTTACCAGCGTCTGGGTGTCGACCAGGATGATGCGCACCACTTCCATGCGCCGTGGCAGGTCCTCGTGGCGCATGTAGGGCAGCTCATCCCAGTATAGGGTCAGGAAATCGCGCACGTTGCGATTGGGGCGGCGCGGCAACACCGGTCTGGCCTGGGGATATAGCTTCCAGGCTGCCAGTTGCGAGGCCAGAGCATCGAAATCGGTGTTTTCGTGGGTGAGTACGAGTTGCATCCTCATCCATGCGCCTCCGCGCCACGGGCGGGAGAGGTCTGAGAGGCACTCGCCTCTCCAGACCAGCAGCTCTCCCAGGCTGTGCCTGCGTGTCAATTATACCATACAATCGGGCGTTCGCGTAGATAGAATAGAGGGGATGCCGGGCAGGGTTCCCTCACTTATCCTAGAGCAGCGAGCGGAGCATTCTGAGCGTTCGACTGAGGGCTTCGACCGAGCTCAGCCGAGGGCCTCACGCCGAAGGCCCGTCGAAGAAGCTCCGCGAGCGCCCTTCGACAATGCCCCTCGGCAGGCTCGGGGGGCGCCTCAGGACGCTCACTCTGGCAGATTGCTATAGCGATGGCTGCTCGCTAAATCCAATGAGGTAGCCCTGGATGCCGGATTACCAGTGGCGGACGGCCAACGCGCAGCTCTTGGAGCTAGTTGGTTGCTTCCTCGTTCTCTGATTCATCCTCTTCTTCCGCGCTGTCGATCGCCAGCACGACCCCAACCACGATAATCAAGAGGCCCACCAGCCCCGCGCCGCAGATGGGTCCTTCCGCCAGGAACATGTACAGAGGATCGCCTGCGCCCACGATCTTGGTGATCCAATCGCCCCACAGCCACTTGGTTGCTGGTTCCATGTGATAAAGCGTAATCGCCATCGAATAGATGCTGCTGATGAGATGAGGCAAAAGACAACAACTCAGGATCAGCCCCAAGGCCGCGATAGATACTCCCAGGCCATACCCTCGTCTTTTCATGATCTAGCTCCTTGAACCTGTGCTTGTACTACCCGCGCTAGGCAGCATACTCAGGGTGCCGCGGTGGGGGTGTATTCCATCCTATTGGATAACTTGAGCCGGAGTCAAGCCGCATGTCCGGTTAGCTGTGCGCGCACGCCGAGCCGCGCGCCTGAGTGCTCCCTCGTTTCAGCCGGGTCAGGATACAAGCTTGCCCGCATCACTACCCCCTAAGGCCGTCCCAAAATGTGAAATGCACCCGCGGTGGGCTCGGAGGTATTGGTCGGCGTCGGGATCTCATAGCCAATCCACCAGCCCTGCACCTGGACGTCGTAGCGAGCCACCGGGCCCAGAGGGGTCAGCTCTACCTCAAAGGGCGCAATGGCCCCCGCCAAGAAAACCTCTGCCGGAATGTGGACCGTGCGCGCCCCGACGACATGCGCCTCGCTATCATAGAGCGTAACAATCACGGCGACCTTTTCGGCTTCGGCGTGCCCGCTGTTAAGCACCTGACCCCGGACGCGATAGTTGCTCTCGTCCAGCCACTCGCCTCTATCTTCTATCACTGCCAGGTCGGGATAGCGCGGGCCAAGATGCGTGCTGGGCACTCCTCCCAGGATCTGTGTCTGGTACTGGCTAAAGCTCACCGGCGCCTCAGAAAAGTGGATCGCAAAAGGCGCTCGCCCGCCGTCCGGCACAATGTCGATCTCTGTGAATGCCGTCCCGGAGGCCAGCAATCGCCCCTGGGCATCGTGCAGCGAAACCCGCACTTGCACTTCTTCTGCCGGCTGTCCCGAGACGTTGAGCACCTCGCCCATGCACCACAAGCTGTCCACCGGCGTGCGATGGAATGCCAGGCCCTCGATCTGCAAGGCAACCGGCGTCGGCGTGGGCACAACCGTCGGACCACTCTCGCCCGGGATCAGAGGGATGATGATCTCCTGCCCGATCTGGAGACGGCGCGGGTCGGTGATGCCGTTCGCTTCCATGATGTCTTCAACGGTCACGCCAAACTTGCGGGAGATTGGTATCAGCGTATCCCCTGGCTGGATGGTATAGATGATCGGCGTTGGCGTGACAGTGGGTTCGGGTGTTGCAGAGGGTGTGGCGGGCACGGGCGTAAAGGTGGCCCGCCGCGTAGCCGTAGGCCAAGGCGTGGTGGTAGGTGGCACCGTCATACCTGCCACCACCGTAGGTGTCGCTGGTTGCAGGATGCGCCCGCATCCTGTCATCGTCAGACAGGCGGCGAGCGCCAAACACACCAGAGCGACAATGCGTTGCTTCCTTGCCCCTTTCCTCTGAACCACCCGTCTTCTCAATACTCCTCCACGAGCTCACTTCTGCGACAGCGGGTCCGATTGTAGCAAAAGAGAGGGGGAAAGTCAAACGCTACCAAGCGGGTTTGACGCCTCGGTCCGCCGGTGTTATAATCCAGCTACACTGTCTGGGGGGAGGGGAATGTGGCAGATCCACGCATTGAATCAGTGGCAAAAGTCCTGGTAGACTATTCAGTGGACGTCCAGCCAGGCGAATTCGTCGGGATCCAGGGTACTCCCGAGGGTGCTCCCTTGGTCTTGGCTGTCTTCCAACGGGTCCTGGAGCGCGGTGGGCACCCTTGGATTCGGCTGAGCTTGGATGAGGCCGCCGAGATCATGTACAAGGTTGCCAGCGACGAGCAGCTCGAGTATGTGCCCAAGGTGATGTATGATCTGGTTGAACAGATGGACGCGCGCATCAGCATCTGGACCGAGATCAACACCAAGGCCCTGACCAATGTAGACCCGGCGAAGCAAGCCCGTGCGGCTGCTGCTCGGCGCTCCCTCTCCGAGCGTTTTATGGAGAGAACGGCAAAGAAGGAACTCAAGTGGAGCGGCACAGCCTTCCCCACCCATGCCTTTGCCCAGGACGCCGAGATGTCGCTCCGCGAGTTTGAGGACTTTGTCTATGGCGCCGCCTTGGTGCACGAGCCCGATCCCATCGCTGCCTGGAAGGCCATCTCCAAGGAGCAGCAAAGGCTCGTTGACTGGCTCCAAGACAAGGATCAGGTGCGTTTGGTAGGCCCTGACACCGACCTGACCCTTTCCATCAAGGGCCGGATCTGGGAGAACTGTGACGGTCACAAGAACTTTCCTGACGGAGAGATTTTTACTGGGCCGGTGGAGGACAGCGTGAACGGTCACGTGCGCTTTACCTATCCCGCGTGCGAAGGCGGGCGCGAAGTGGAGGATGTCCGTCTCTGGTTCGAGAATGGCAAGGTGGTCAAGGCGACAGCCGCCAAGAATGAGGAGTTTCTGCACGCCATGCTTGACACTGACGAGGGAGCGCGCTTCCTGGGCGAGTTTGCCTTTGGCACGAACAAGGGTGTGCAGCGATTCACCAAGAACATCCTCTTTGACGAAAAGATTGGCGGCACCGTGCACATGGCTCTCGGCGCCGGCTACCCCGAGACGGGAAGCCAGAACCGCTCAGGGATCCATTGGGACATGATCTGCGATCTGCGACAGGGCGGCGAGGTGTGGGTCGACGGCGTGCTCTTTGCCAAGGACGGCACGTTCACAGTCTAGCGCACCAACCTGCTTCCTGGAACGCTGGGGTGACGCATATGTCATTCCGAGTGTTCCACAGCGCAGGACGCTGCTCATTGTGGCAGGACATTCAGCTCGGCGCGGACTACAGTCCGCGCCTGGATGCCCAAGGCCGGACTGTGGTCCGGCC
>JBFFCR010000071.1:0-12270 GCA_041559855.1 Anaerolineae bacterium
GATCATCGAGGCGAAATCCGTCAAGGCGCGCCTGGCTCTCGCGCCAAAGGGTGCTGCGCTCCCTCCCTCATCCTCGAGCAAGATCTGAAGCGCCGCGTAGGGTGGCACGCCCAACTCTGCCGCCCATCGCACCAGGCTGCCCACGGTCTTTTGGCCTATGGCTCGGGGTGGCACATTGATGATGCGCATCAGGCCCACACCATCGTAGGGATTGTGCAGGACGCGTAGATAGGCGAGCACATCCTTGATCTCTTTGCGCTCGTAGAACCGTGTTGCACCCACCAGCTTGTAGGGTACGCCACGCCGTACGAAAGCGTCTTCAATAGGCCTGGACTGAGCGTTGGTGCGGTACATGACCGCACAATCACCGGGCTGCGCGCTCCCCTGCGCGACCAGGCGCCGGATCTCGCTCACCACCATGTCGCCTTCTTCCTGCTCGTCATAGGCTTCCAAGACAACGGTCTGCAGACCGCCGTCTCTCTCAGTGAAGAGGCGCTTGGGATGGCGATGCACGTTGCGGGAGATGACAGCATTAGCTATGTCGAGGATGGTCTGAGACGAACGATAGTTCCTCTCCAGCATGACAACACGAGCATGGGGATAATCCTCGCGGAAACGGGCTACGTTTCGATAGTCGGCCCCACGAAAGCGATAGATCGACTGGTCTTCATCACCTACTACAAAGAGATTGGCCCGACTGCCCGCCAGAAGCTTGACCAGCTCGTACTGGGCCATGTTGGTATCCTGCCACTCGTCGACCAAGACGAATGGGTAGCGCCGCTGGTACTTGGCCCTGGTCTCCGCGTCCCGGTCGAACAACTGCACGGTCTTTATCAGCAGGTCGTCAAAATCGAGGGCACCGTTCTCCGTCAGCATCGCCTGGTAGCGCTCGTAGACGCGCCTGGCTACCTCTTCCCGGTAGGTGCTGGCCTGCATCTCGTCGGGGGCGACAAGCTCATTCTTGGCATAGGATATGTAGCGGAGCATGGCCTGTGGGCGGAAGAGCTTGTCATCTAGGTTCAGGTTGCGGATAGCCTGTCGTGCCAGACTGAGCTGATCCCCGCTATCGTAAATGACATACTCGGGCGAGATACCGGCTGCCTCGGCCTCCTGACGCAGGATGCGCGCGCAGATGGCATGGAAGGTGCCAATGGTCAGCTTGCGAAACTGATCACCGAGCAGTCGGTAGAGCCGGTCCTTCATCTCTCGGGCAGCCTTGTTGGTAAAGGTCACCGCCATGATCTGCCAGGGCGGGACGCCGTACTCCTGTACCAGATAGGCTACCCGATGGGTCAGCACCCTGGTCTTGCCACTGCCGGGCCCGGCCAGCACCAGCACTGGTCCGTCTAGTGCCTCGACAGCTTCCCGCTGAGCCTCATTCAGCCCCGCCAGAACATCCCTCATGTCCGCCATGAACTTGCATCCCCCAGCATCGTCTGAGCCTTTCCGTCACGCGCTCCATCCAAAGGGCGCAGAGGTGATACACCCCGCAGCGTCCCCGCTCCCCGCGAGCGCGACAGAGGCGTCCTATTGTATCATTGTTCCGGTCGTGAGGCCAATGAAGGACCTGCGGCGGGCTTTCACCTCAGGCTGCGCTGCTGCGTCTGGCCTGGAGCGCGCACCATGTGCCCTCGCCACGCTCCCAGCACTTCCAATCCCTGTTGACCGCGAGAGTCAACATTGACGAAGTCCATGAGTTGGGCTATAATCCCTGATGACAGACCATGACCGACAGGGGAAGATGTGCAGGCGAAACACGGATGCCAAGGGTGGTGGCTATCGGCGGCGGGACAGGCCTAGCAACCTTGTTGCGTGGTCTGAAGGCCCATACTCCTCACATCACAGCCATCGTCACGGTAGCCGATGATGGAGGTTCGTCTGGTCGCTTGCGCCGCGAGCTGAGTCTCTTGCCGCCGGGTGACTTTCGCAATTGTATCGCCGCCCTGGCCAAAGACGAGGCGTTGATCACCCAGCTCTTCCAGTATCGTTTCGGTGACGGGGAGGACCTCAAGGGTCATAGCTTCGGCAATCTCTTTATCACGGCCTTGACCACCGTGACGGGGAGCTTTGAGCGAGCCATCCTGGAGGCAAGCCGTGTTCTGGCTGTGCAGGGACGTATACTGCCATCCACGCTGGAGGCTGTGACGCTGGTTGCCGATCTCAAGGTCGAGGATGGCACAGGGATCTCTGGCCTGACTCGCGTTCAGGGAGAATCGGCCATACCCCGGGCCAGGCGACCAATAGAGCGCGTCTTCCTGCAACCGGAAGATGCCCGAGCATACCCGGAAGCTGTGCGGGCCATCCTGGATGCTGACCTCATTATCGCCGGCCCGGGAAGTCTGTTCACCAGCGTGCTGCCCAACCTGCTAGTGCGGGATGTGCAGAGAGCGATACAGGCGTCGCCGGCCAAGAGGCTCTACGTATGCAATGTGGCGACGCAGCCGGGAGAGACAGATGAGTTTGATGTAGGTCAGCACATGAGTGCACTGCAGCGGCACCTCGGGCCGGGGATGTTCCCCTTTGTGCTGGCCAATGACAATCTACTCGCAAGTCAGGAGCAGCCTCACCTGAAGCCAGTAGCTATGCGCCACCCACTTGGCGCGGGATATCGTGTAATCGCCGCCGACATCGTGCACCCAGCCATGCCATGGCGGCACGACTCGGACAGACTCGCGAAGCAGTGCATGCGTTTCTTCTATGGGCAGCAGGAAGAGAATTGAGAGCAGGGAATAGGGAGGTGTGACAATGAAAACTGCGGTACACGTAATGACCAAGCATGTCGTGGACATTGAGCCCAATGCTACGGTCTCCGAAGCCATCGAAAAGATGAAAGAGTGGAATGTATCCAGCCTGCTGGTTCGACGCCAAGATCCCATGGATACCTGGGGATTCATGAGCCGGAAGGACGTGCTCGAAAAGGTAGTGGCTCGTGGCATGGACCCCAGCACAGTGCAAGTCCACGAGATTATGACCAAACCCGTGATCACCGTCCCACCCAACTGCAGTCTCCAGGATTGTGCCGCGTTGATGATCCGGGCTGACATCCGTCGCGTGCTCGTCTTTGACGGCCAGGACATCGTCGGCATTGTTAGCAGTAGCGACATCTTTAACGTGACGTGAGAGGGTTCCCACACCCGGTTAGCAAAAAGGAGGTTTGCTCAATGAAGATTAGAGTAGGAATCAATGGCTTTGGCCGGATCGGACGACAGGTATTTCGCGCTATCTGGGAGCGATATCCAGAGGATCTGGAAGTTGTCGGCGTCAACGACTTGACCGACAACCCGACACTGGCCAATCTGCTCAAGTATGACTCCAACTATGGGCGTTTCCCTGCCGATATCGAGATCACGGAGGGCAGTTTCCTGGTGGGCGGCAAACAGGTCAGGACCTTTGCCCAGTTTGATCTCAGCCAGATTCCCTGGAAAGACCTGGGAGTGAGCATTGTTGTTGAAAGCACCGGCGCCTTCACGGACGGCAAGCAAGCGATGCTACATCGTGATGTAGCAGGTGCGCAGAAAGTGATCATCACCGCGCCGGCCAAGCCAGCCGATAGCGTGGATTGGACAGTTGTGCTGGGTGTTAACCAGGAACAGTACGAGCGTGATAAACATCACATCATCTCCAACGCCTCCTGCACTACGAACTGCCTGGCGCCGGTGGCAAAGGTGATCCACCAGGCCTTCGGAATCACAAGGGGACTGATGACAACCATCCACTCATATACCAACGATCAGCGCATCCTCGACCTACCCCACAAGGACCCAAGGCGCGCTCGGGCAGCTGCCCTCAACATCATCCCCACTTCCACGGGCGCGGCACAGGCAGTGTCACTGGTTATCCCGGAGCTGGAGGGAAAATTCACCGGCTATGCCCTGCGGGTGCCCACGCCAACTGTCTCGATCGTGGACTTTGTCGCCGAGCTTGACACAAAGGTCACCGTGGAACAGATCAACGATGCCTTCCGGGCCGCCGCCGAGGGAGACCTCAAGGGGATCCTGAACTACAGCGAGGACCCGCTGGTTTCGATGGACCTCAAGGCTGACGCTCACTCCTCGATCGTAGATGGCCCGCTGACGAAGGTAATTGGCGGCAACATGGTCAAGGTTGTTGCTTGGTACGACAATGAGTGGGGGTATTCCTGCCGGATCGCCGACCTAGCGCACTTTTTGGCCTCCCAGGGAAAGGTTTCGCTGGACCAGGCCTAGGGCGCCGGGTTTGCGACCCGGATGGTGCCCACGCGAGCGTAGAAGCCATGCCAGGCGGCAGGCAGGTGCTCGGGCAAGCAGCGTCGGTTTGATGGACAACGGCGTCAATCAAAACGGAGGAAGACAATGACCATCAGGATGGCGATCAACGGTTTCGGGCGTATTGGGCGGCAGGTATTCAAGATCATCCACGAGCGGTACCCGGACGATCTGCGCATCACCCACATCGGCGTCAGTAACCCCAACGCGACCGAGAACCGGGCACTGTTGCTCAAATATGACTCGAACTATGGCACCTTCGACGCTGATGTCCAGTGCGAAAACCGAGGTGGCAAGAATGCCATCATCGTGGATGGCCGCGAGTCAAAGGTCGTTGGTCGCAACCCCTACGGCCCTGTGCCGGATTGGGCCCGCATGGGGGTGGAGCTGGTCATCGAGGCGTCGGGACACTTTAAGGGGCGCGGACACCTGCACCTCACCGGGGGTGCACGGCGCGTCATCATCACGGCACCAGATCAGAAAGTTGATCTGATGGTGGTGGTGGGCATCAACCATACGGATTACGATCCGGCAGAGCATCGCTTGATCTCCAATTGCTCGTGCACCACCAACGGCATTGCTCCTGTGGCCAAGGTACTACACGATCGTTGGGGGCTCAAGCAGGGTTTGATGACTACCATCCATGCCTACACCGGTAGCCAGCCCATCCTGGATCATGTCGTCGGTGATCCTCGCCGGTCCCGTTCGGCCGCCACCAACATCGTGCCGACTACGACTGGAGCCGCCAAGGCCGTGGCCTGTGCTGTCCCTGAACTGGAGGGCAGGCTGAACGGCTGCGCCTATCGCGTGCCGATCCCCACGGTGTCGGTTGTCGAACTGGTTGCCAACCTGGAACAACCAGCCGACGTGGAATCCATCAATGCAGCCTTTGAAGAAGCCGCCGCCAATCCCCCATTGAAAGGTATCCTGGGCTACTCGACGTTGCCGCTCGTCTCCACCGACTTTCAGGGCACCAGCTACTCCTCGGTCGTCGATGCACTCTCGACCATGACTGTTGGTGATCTGATCAAGGTAGTGGCCTGGTATGACAATGAATGGGGCTATGCCTGTCGAGTGGCAGAACTGGCGCACTATATGGTGCAGCGTGGATTCTGAGAGAGGATGCGGCAGCTCTGTTGTCGAGGAACCCAGGTAGGGCACGCAGGTAAAAAGACTCGAACGTTCCAGGGAGAAGGCGCTGTGAACAAGAAGACGATCCGCGACGTAGATGTGAAGGGCAAGCGCGTGCTAGTCCGCGTCGACTTTAATGTACCACTGTCCGAAGGTACAGTGGCAGACGACACCCGCATCCAGGCTGCGCTGCCAACAATCCAGTATCTGCTGGACAGGGAGGCAACCGTCATCCTCTGTTCGCATCTCGGCCGTCCAAAAGGCAAGGCGGTGGACGAACTCAGAATGGACCCGGTAGCGCACCACCTCGCACAGTTGCTGGGCCGTCCAGTGCTCAAGCTGGACGACTGCATCGGGCCAGAGGTCGAGTCTGCAGTGCAGTCGGCCAAGCCTGGAGATCTGATCCTGCTGGAGAACACGCGTTTCCACCCTGAAGAAACAGAGAACGACCCGGCGTTCGCCGCCAAACTGGCGGGCCTGGCCGATCTCTATGTCAACGATGCCTTTGGCACAGCGCACCGTGCACACGCATCATCGGAAGGAGTCGCTCACTATCTCCCTGCCGTCGCGGGGCTGTTGATGGAGCGGGAGTTGACCTTCCTGGGCAGCGCGCTGGAGTCCCCCGAGCGACCGTTTGTCGCCATCCTCGGTGGAGCCAAAGTATCGGACAAGATCGGTGTCATCGAGAACCTGCTGGGTCAGGCGGATGCTCTACTCATTGGTGGCGGGATGGCCAATACGTTTCTCCTGGCAGATGGCTATGATGTGGCCGAATCGCTGGTGGAGGAGGGGAGCCTGGACATAGCCCGCGACCTGATAAAACGCGGCGGGGACAAGCTGGTCCTGCCGGTGGATGTCACCATTGCCGACCGCTTTGACGCGGATGCCTTCTCTCAAGTTGTCGCCGTCGCCGGCGTGCCTCCCCACTGGCGCATCCTGGACATTGGTCCCCGAACGCTGGAGCTTTTCCGGGAACGGCTGGCAGGAGCCAAAACGATTGTGTGGAACGGGCCGATGGGGGTGTTCGAGTTTCCGAAATTCGCGGTCGGCACCGAGGCTGTGGCGCGCATGCTGGCAGCACTGCCAGACGCGACGACTATCATCGGTGGCGGCGAGTCGGTAGCAGCCGTCAAACAGGTCGGCCTCGACGGCAAGATGAGCCACATCTCCACCGGGGGTGGCGCCAGTCTCGAGTTCCTGGAGGGAAAGACGCTGCCGGGCGTCGCAGCGCTGCTGGACTAGGTGCAGCTCTCAAGTCGAGTTAGGGAGCCTATCCTAACTGAGGGCTCGGTTACATGTTGGACGATCACTAGGAGGCTCCTGTTCCATCGAGCAGCAGCCGCCCCGAACCTGGAAGGATCGGGGCATGGCAGGCGCAAGCCTACAGAAAGGGCTCGAGCTTTGCCAGTAGCCTCTCCTTGGGCATAAAGCCCACGATTCGCTCGACCGGCTGCCCGTCCTTGAACAGGATCAGCGTGGGGATGCTCCGGACATCATATTGATCCGTTGTCACGCCGTTCCTATCTACGTCTAGCTTGGCTACTTGGAGTTGCCCGCTCTGTTCCTCGGCGAGCTGTTCCAGCACTGGGGCAATGAGTTTGCAGGGACCGCACCACACCGCCCAGAAATCCACGACCGTGGGCAGATCGGCATTCAATACCACATCTTCAAAGGTCTTGTCAGTGACTTCGATCGGCTTGGCCATGACTCTGTTACTCCTCCTCCTCCGGCCTGACAAGTTCTCCTGCAACAGGCACAGAAAACCGGGAAAAGACCAGTTCTAACACGCGCCCCACTCGCTGGCGGGCCGAATCGCCCTCGGCGGTCATCAAGCAGTCTTGCACAAAGGTCTCGGCCACAAGCAAGCCTACCCTGTCCAACGCTGCCCGCGCAGCCATCAACTGCGTGAGGATCGCCTCGCAATCCCGATGCTCCTCGACCATGCGTTGTAGACCTCGAACCTGGCCTTCCACCCGCTTGAGCCGATTGGTGATCTCTTCTGTCCCCATCCGCGCGCCCCTTCCGCATATACCCCGACCGGGTACATGCATCATCTTATCCCGTTTCCAGCGATTTGTCAAACCGTCTTGTTTTGACGCACAGGCCTGGTCGGACGAAACAGGCCCGCGCCAGGGGACAGGAAGAATCGCGGGATCATCGCGCCGAGATCGGGCGCACGAGTCAGGTGTGGGGTGAAACGCAGCTAGGATTGAGAGCTCCCCTTCTCACCAATGCGGCGTTCGGTGCCGGAGAGCAGACGCTGGATATTGGGCCAATGCGAGTAGGTGATGATAGCCCATGCCAGGAATCCGTAGCCGATGTAGGCCGACGGCAGCGCGCCAATCACTGCCAGCGCGAATAGAGAGACAGGCATGAGCGTCGCAACAGATAGCGAACCGACCGAGGCATAGCGGGTGGCGGCAATAATGATCAACAAGAGGAGCAGCAACGCTACTGCAGCGGGCCAATAGATCATGCTCAACGCTCCGAGCGAAGTGCCCACCCCTGCGCCACCTCGCCAGCCCAGAAATGCAGAGTAGTTGTGACCCAGGATCACCGCCGCGCCAGCCAGCACTTGCGAGATCACCTGGTAGGAATCGGGCGCGATCACCCCAGCCAGCCACACGGCCACGCCGCCCTTGCCGACATCCAATGCGCCGGTGAGGAGCGCGGGCACTATGCCCGCCGAGCGTAGCACATTGGTTCCCCCCGTACGGCCGCTCCCCCATTGCAGCACGTTCACGCCCCACAACCGCCCGAGGAGATAGCCCGCCGGGAAGCTCCCGAACAAGTATGCGGTGACTATGGCTCCCAGCACCCTCAATAGATCCAACATCTCGCCTCCTATCTTACTCCACAACGCTAGATTCGCGCGCCGTGATCGTTGCCAGCCCCCGGCTCCCATGCACCTTGGGGGATCTTGCGCCTGGTAAAACACAAACGGGGCCGCTCAGTTACGGCCCCGTAGCGAACCACTGCGCCTGCGCGCCGTCGTTCTCAGATGCTCTATCCCTCCACCAGACGCAATCCTGGCACCACGTCCAGATCCCATCCCGCCCGCTCGCCCCGGCCAAAGAGGAAGAATCCTGTGCTGGCAACCATGGCAGCGTTATCGGTGCACAGTTCCAGAGGCGGACAGTGAACAGACACCGGACTGCGCTCGGACATCCGAGTCCGCAGCTGCTCATTGGCGGCAACCCCGCCCGCCAGCGAGATGCTCTTGGCCTCAAGCTCCTCCGCCGCCCGGCAAGTCTTTTCCACGAGCACGTCCACCACAGCATCCTGGAAGCTCGCAGCCAGATTGGCCGTCGGCAGCACGCGCATCACCGGTGGCGTCTGCGAGCTGATGACCCGGGGTTTGGTGGCCGGCCTCGTATCCGCCTTGACCTGGTATTTTTGCACGATGCGCAAGACAGCGGTCTTGACACCTGAGAAACTGAAATCGTGCGACCCTGGGAGCCAAGCCCGCGGCAGTTTGAACGCAGCCGCAGAACCCACGCGAGCCGCCTGCTGGATGGCGGGGCCCCCCGGGTATGGCAGGCCCAACATGCGCCCCACCTTGTCAAAGGCCTCGCCTGCCGCATCGTCCAGTGTGCCCCCCAAGCGGCTGTACTGCCCGTGCCCTCTCATCAAGATCAACTCGGTGTGGCCCCCGGAGACGATCAGGCACACGGAAGGGAACTTGGGCGGCGGTCCTTCGACCAGCCAGTTCCCATAAATGTGCGCTTCAATGTGGTTGATGCCGACAAGAGGCAGTCCACGGCCCCAGGCAAGACCCTTGGCCGTGTTGACACCCACCAGCAGCGAACCCGCCAGCCCCGGCCCGTAGGTCACTGCCACCGCCGACAGATCGTCCCACGAGGCCCCCGCCTCGGCCATGGCCTGTTCGATCACTGGCAGCACGGCCAGCACATGCTGCCGCGAGGCCACCTCGGGAAAGACGCCGCCGTACCGCGCATGGATATCGACCTGCGACGCGACCACGTTGCTGCGGATGACGCGCCCCTCAGCCACGACAGCCGCTGCTGTCTCATCACACGAGGTCTCGATTCCCAGGATCAAGGTCATGTTCGCCCCTTGTCTCGGCACGGGTCCTGCGGCCATCCCCGCACAGAGACCACCGCTGCCGAACTGCCATCGCAGCACAAGTATAGCAGATTTGCCCCACTCTGGCAATCCCGTTGAGCGCGTCCTGCCGCCGGCTTCCGAAGGAGGGTTTGACCGGGCAGAATGGCGATGGTATAATGCTCCCATGCTGACCAAGACCTCCTTGATGAAGGCTTGTGGCCTCGTGCTGCTCCTGGCAGTGATGCTCACCTTTCTGCTGGAACCGGTCGACTTGCAGCAAGGTCAGCATGGCCCCGACGGACTCAACTACCTGAGCCAACTCCATTCGCTCCTGTTCGACCAGGACCTGCTGCTCTACAACGACGACGCCTTGGTCGCGAAACGCACGATCGTCACGAGCACGGGCTATGCGCTAGAGCTGCACAACATCGGCACGGCGCTGGCCTTCCTGCCTTTCTATGCGTTGGGCACGCTGACCTGCCGTCTCGGCAGCGCAGTCTGCGAGATTGCCAGCCAGCCAATCGGTGCCTGGCTCAGCCTGGGCAACTGGATGTACGGCTTGCTGGCGTTGGCGGTGCTGTTCCGCTTGGCCGAACGCTACGCCCCGCGGCGGTGGGCAGCGGTCGCCGTTGCCGGGGTGGCATTGGGCAGCCCTTTGCTCTACTACTGGACCCGATTTTTCAACCCGCATATGCCCTCCCTGCTTCTCGTGGCACTGATGGTATTGATCTGGGAGCGTACGCAGGACGCGCGAAGCTGGCACCATTGGATGCTCATGGGTGCACTTGGCGGACTGGCGGCAACTGTAGCAAGCTATAACGGGATCCTGCTGCTGCTCCCGGCCGCAGATCTGGTGCAGTCGATTCGTCGTCGGAGGCTTGCCGTGGTAGGCGACGGGCTCGTGCTCGCGGTTGGAGCGCTGGCCGGGCTGGCGCCGCAGTTGATCACCTGGAAGCTCATGTTTGGCAGCTTCCTTGGCACCCCCTATAATCAACAACTGATGTGGCTGGAGCCCGGGCTCCCTGACATTCTGCTCTCGTCCTACCACGGGCTGTACTTCTATGCACCAGCGCTGGCGATCGCCACTGTGGGTTTTGTGCCGTTGTACCAACGGGACCGGGCCCTCGCCCTCAAAGCGCTGCTTGCCTTTGGTGCGTACGTCTATGTTAGTAGCTGCAATATCGCCTGGTGGGGAGGTGCCTCCTTTGGCGCCCGCTATCTGCTGGCGGGGTTGCCCCTCCTGGTGATTCCCCTGGCATCGCTACTTGGCAGGGTGCGCAGGCGCGCCATGCTCTGCGCGGCTCTGGCAATCTCCGTGGCCTGGAGCTATGGGCTCTTGCTGGCAGACTTTTCCCGACTGGTCGACCCCGGGCAGTACATCCCCCCTCGCTGGCAGTTCGGGCTTCAGCTCGACGTGCTGCACCGCCTGCCGGAGCTGGTCCGGCAGCACCTACTGACCCCCCGTTTCAGCGCTGCACCGATCTACGCCGCGCCCTTTTCGCTGCTCCTGAGCGGCGCATTGGCTGTTGCCGTCCGCCTGCGCGGGCTGCCCGGCTGGCGGACGGCAGCCGTGGCGATAGCCTTGCCGCTGGCCGTGGCCATCGGGTTTGTCCTCTCAGATGGGCCCACCCAGCAGGAGATCGATCGGCTGGCAGCGACAGGAGCACTGGCGGGCTACCCACAGAGCAACTTTGATGTCTATGACCTCTCGGAGGGCTACCGGCAGCGAGGCGCCTACCGCTTTGTGCGTGGTGACCTAAAAGGTGCGCGCTCAGACTGGGATACAGCCCGCGAGCTCCTTCCCAGCCGCGACTGGACGCGCTTTCACCAGGCAGGACGCCAGCACGTGCCCCAGCCCCTGGAATGGCAGGCCGATGCCAACCTGACGTTGGTGGGCTGGGAGGCCCAGGAGGCGACCGTAACGCTGTACTGGCTGGCTGGCGAGCCCGTCTTTGGGCCGCGCTACCGTACCGAGCTGCGCCTGCTGGATGCTGCCGGGCGCGAGGTGGCGGCTCTGCTTCCCGGACAACCCGATCCGTGGCGGGCGCTGCCCGGCGATATCGTCCGCATCCGCAACAACGTCGGCTGGCGCGCTGAGGACAGGCCACAGACGCTGGTGATTGTCCTGTACGGGGCAGATGGCGCGCAAGAGAAGGGAAGGCTCGAGACGGAGTTCGGCGGCCAGTAGCTGGTACAGTTGTCCTATTGACGCCCCCACCGCCCAGACATATACTGGAATGCGTATCGAAATGTCTTGCTGGCGGTGGAAAGTGATGTTTGAGCAAAAGCCGACTATCCACCTTGCCAAGGGAATGGTTGGGGTTGCCGTGTCAGCCATGCTTCTGGGGATGCTGCTCATCGGGGTGACAAGCTGGAAAGTGCCTGGCTTGGTGATCGTGACCTACGGGGGACTGATCCTCTATCTCGCACACCATATCAGCGCGGCCCCCAGCCTGGACGAACCAGAGGCGGATGCAATGCTCACAGCGCCGCACCTCGCCCAAACCGAAGGCAAGGAAAGGCAGGAAGAGCATATAGCCGAGACCTTGGCCAAGTACCGCGCTTGATTTCCGCCCAGTCCCCCTGCCGGACTAACAGACACCGGCCACCCACCCGCCACCGAACTCCCACAGAACAGGTCAGCCTCGCCCGCTGCGACCTGCCCGCCCTGGCGAGAAGGAGACTGTCATACCCCCGGGTATGAGGGTGGGCTTGATCCTGTGTTCAGAGCTGTTTCCGTGCGAGAACAGCCAGGGCGATGTCGTCAGACTGGGGCGCCTCGCCGGCAAACCGCAGGACGTCCTCCATGACGGCATCCTGCACCTGC
>JBFFCR010000072.1:0-12250 GCA_041559855.1 Anaerolineae bacterium
CGTAAACGTCGAGAAGCAGAAGAATGGGAATGTGACGGCGTTTACCCAAACGCCCGCAGGCTCTGGCCTCAGCTCCACCAGGCCGGAGGGCAGCAAACGTGGGAGTATTGCGCGATCGCACCCATCTTTGGCAACCTTGGCGGCTTCCAGGCGGCGCTGTCCAGGCTACACCCTCGGGGGTAGAGTCGACCCGCATAGAAGAGAACCGGGAACGCTCGCAGAGGGACGAACCTGCTCACTAGGTGGCCAAGCTCGGCCAGCGAGGGCGGGAGATGGTAGGATGTGGCAAAGCTAGCGAGACCGCGCACTGCATCTACTGCAAACGTCCCTTGCAGGAATAGGTCATGCCATCACGTTTGCCTTAATAGCCAAACAGGGGTACAATCATCCACCAGGCCCACTCAACACCGGATCATGCGGTACCTGCCACATGAAACCTCGCCGTCGGGCGGCCTGCGCAGGGGCCACTATCTGGCGACAGATCTGTCCAAACAGAGCATGTGGGGCAAGTGGAGGAGTAGCGATGGCGTTGAACCTGATTACCGGCGCACCAGGCTGGATTGGCACCCGGTTTGTCCGGACCCTGCTTGGCCAAACATCCGGTGTGCTTCCTATGCCAGAGCTGGCATCTGATGGCCAGGTTCGTTGTCTCGTGCTGCCAGACCAGGATGTCTCCGCACTATTACCCGCCGATCGGCTGGAGATCGTTCGGGGTGACCTGCGCAACCTTGATGAGGTCAGGGCCTTTGTTCGTGAAGCGGAGGGCGCGACGCTCTACCATTGTGCCGGTGTCATTCACGTCTCGCGGTTCGTGCGGGAGTACATGGAAGTCAACGTGCTAGGTACCCAGCACCTGTTGCAGGCCGCAGAAGAGGTTGGCATCCGACGCGTCATTGTTCTCTCCTCCAACTCGGTGGCCGGAGCGAATCCGCGGCGTGACCATCGATTCGACGAGAACTCGCCATACAATCCCTACATGAATTACGGTCGCTCCAAGATGCTTATGGAGCAGGCCGTTCACGAAGCGCAATCTCGTGGCAAGCTGGAGACCGTCATCCTTCGTCCGACCTGGTTCTACGGACCCGACCAGCCGGAACGCCAGACGACCTTTTTTCGCATGATCAAGAACGGCCAGGCACCCATCCTGGGGGATGGGGGGGGCTTGCGTTCTATGACCTATATCGACAACCTCTGCCAGGCGATGCTGCTGAGCGCCGACAACCCGGTAGCAGTTGGGCAAACCTATTGGGTGGCCGATAGACGGCCGTACCCGATGACAGAGATTGTGGACACCGTAGAACGGCTGATGGAGACAGAGTTTGGGATCCCTGTGGCGCACAAGCGCTTGAGGCTGCCCTCGCTCGCGGGGGACGTTGCGCAGGTGGTTGACATGCTGGTTCAGAAGGCGGGGCTCTACCATCAGAAGATCCACGTCCTCTCGGAGATGAACAAAACGATAGCCTGTTCAATCGAGAGGGCCGAACGGGAACTGGGCTACGACCCAACCGTTGAGCTTGAAGAGGGTATGCGGCGTTCCCTAGCGTGGTGTGTGTCACACGGCATTGACATCTAGTGCTTGTCCCGCGCCGACGATCAGGCAGCGTACCGTGAATGTGAACCGTGCAGCAACGCCAGCGAGCCGGGCAAGGGCCTGGGGCGCCAAGGTGCGAGTTCAGCGGTGGTTGCCCTGGGTCGCACTGTCCGGCTTGCTGGGGTTGTTGATCTTTCAGGCCTGGGCCTATTGCGCCAAGCTGTCCCTTTCCGTGGGACCACGCGTCATCCTGCAGCCGTGGCTGTTGAAGCGCGGCTTCTTGATGTATGAAGAGGTCGTTGACCTGCACTCGCCCTTGATGCCCCTGATAGTCACAGCGCTCACACCATTGGTCCCAGATGGGCTGCACCTCGCCAAGTTGGTTCTCGTTGTGCTCCTCACACTCTCGACCGTACTGACATTCCTAGTGGGCAGGCGTACGACTGGTTGGCTGGGTGGGCTCGGGGCAGCCGCTTTCTTTGTGCTCTGGTCGCCGGTATTCGGCTTTGGCAAGCTCTGGCACGAATCGTTCCTTGCCCCCCTTTTCCTGCTCATGTTCCTGTCGTACGATGCCGCTGCGGCGCGTCGTTCGACCCGCTCATGTCTTCTCCTCGGTCTTTTCGGCGGCGTGGCGGTACTTGTCAAACAGCAGGCCGCCGTTGTCTTTGCAGCATTCGTGTTGTGGCATGCCTTTGCCACGTGGCGTCTGCGGCGCTCGGGTTCAAACCTGCTGCGCGAGGTTGTACTGATGGGTCTGGCGGCAATCGTGCCAGTCGCCGTGTACGTTGCTGTCCACTATGCACAGGCGGGCTCGCTGAGCAGCCTCTGGTACTGGACGATAGAATACCCTCTCACGAGCGATTATGGTTCCCTGGCGGCACAGCCCCCGACGATAGCGCAAGTCAGAGTCCTAGCCGCAAGCTGTCTACTGCTACCTGCAGCGCTCTTTTGTGGCATTGATTCGCTGCGCAAGGGAGACAGGACCTGGCTGCACATAGGCTTGGGGCTGACACTGCTTGCCACAAGCAGTGTCGCTGCGTATCCTCGCTTCAACTTCTTTCATCTGCAAGTGGCCTTGCCCTGGCTGGCGTTGGCCTCCGCCTCGACCTTTGCCTATGTGTTGCGATCTCAAACCTCCGGGCGCTCTTTTGCGATGGGCGTCGCCGTTGCGCTGTCCGTCTTGTGGCTGATTACCGCGGGCCCAATGTACAGCACTGCCATCGCCGATCCGGAACCGCAGTACATAGGCGAGTACTCTGATCTGGAGCCAGTGGCGCAAAGGCTCGGGCAGTACATCGAACCGGCCGACTCTGTCTACATCTTTCCAGACGATGAGGCGACCGCCAATCTGTACTACTTGTTGGATTGTTCGCCGCCACGATTCTGGATCTTTCATTACCCCTGGTATATGTTCGACTGGGTGGGCAATCGAATCCTGTCGACCCTCGATGCTGATCCCCCTGAATGGATTGTCTACTTCCCCGGTCGCTGGGATGCGGAGAATTCAGCGCCAGAGATCATGACCTACCTTCAAGATCACTATCAGCAGGAAACCACCTTCCAGTGGGCGCAGGGCAAGGTGTGGCTATTGGGACGCTTACCCTAACAAGGATGATGCTTGCCCTCTCCCAGTGGGGCAGGCTTTGGCCTGAGGGCCGCCTGTTGCTGGCGACCCGGTGATCTAGCACCGGCAACCGCAGCCGTTCGCCGTTACTCCCACCCGCGCAAAGACTCGATAGGTTTCGCAAACCTGTTGGTTCCAGTTAGGTTCAACCGCTTCTGCCTATACAAAGGCTGGATCAACCTCCGGGTTGGGCCAGTCTCTTGTGCAGGGCGCATCACAGATTTCGCGATGCCTGCAGGATGGGCACCAAAGGATCGTGTCATGCCGAGCGAAGCAGAGCGAGGTGAGGCATCTCCCCAGCATCCATGGTGAGATCCCTCGCCTCCGCGGAACCGCCACTTCGGCCCAGCCCGGCTGCACTTCGGGATGACAGGGGTTGCTGGAAGAATCCCCCGGCAGCCTGGGACACGCCAGGTCTCTGGTGTATCGCGATCTCATTTGTCAAGCAACTTGTCCTGCGGTATACTAGGACGAGATGATCGTGCCGAAGCACTCGAAGGATCAATGCCGAGTCGATCTACGATCACCTGTTGGAGGAGGTCTAGCTTGAAGACAGCCGTGATCCTCCCCGCCCGCAACGAAGCGAGCCCGCTGCCCGGTGTCCTGGCTGAAATCCCGACGGAGGTGGTAGACCTGGTCGTTGTCGTTGACAACGGCTCTGCCGATGGTACGGCGGCAGTTGCACGGCAGGCTGGTGCGGTCGTCGTATCGGAGCCACGTGCTGGCTATGGGTTCGCCTGCGCGGCGGGCGTTCGCGCCGCAGCCGAGCAGGGAGCTGAGGTGATGGTGTTTCTGGACGCCGATGGCAGCTTTGACCCCGCTCAGATGCCCGATCTTCTGGCGCCGATCAGCTCTGGGCGGGCTGACCTGGTGCTCGGCTCGCGGCGGTCGGGCGGAATGGAGCGAGGGGCTATGCCACCGCACGCCCGTCTTGGCAATGGATTGGTTGCGCTTCTGATGCGCCTGCTCTACGGCTTGCAGGTCACCGATCTGGGGCCATATCGCGCCATCCGCGCAGATCTGTTGGCGTACATAGGAATGCGGGAGATGACCTACGGTTGGCCTACAGAGATGATGGTCAAGGCGGCGCGCGAGGGCGCCCGCGTCGTGGAAGTTCCAGTGCGCTACCGGGTCAGGCGCGGCGGACGATCCAAGGTCAGCGGCACGCTGCGCGGGACGATGCTGGCGACCTACTATATCCTGTTTGTCACACTGCGCTATGCGTTCGGCCGGAAAGGAAAGGCGGGAGCGTGATGCAACTGCCCCTCCCGGACGAGCTCTACATCGAAGTCACCAATCGCTGCAACTCGCGGTGCCAGACCTGTGTGCGGACCTTTGCTACGCTGGAGCCTCTCCGCGACCTGTCGCTGCACGACTACCGCCGCCTGATGGATCAGGTTCCCGGCTTGCGACGAGCTGTACTCCACGGAGTAGGCGAGCCGCTGCTCAACCGCGACCTACCGGCCATGATCGCCCATCTGAAGGCTCGCACAGATCCTCCCACCGTATTGTTCAACTCTAACGCGATCTTGCTCACGCCCGAGCGGCAGGACGCGCTGCTCGACGTCGGGTTGGACGAGTTACGCGTCTCGACAGATGCTGCCCATCCGGAGCTCTATGCGCAGATTCGGGGGGTGGATGGGTTTGCCCGCATGGTTGACAACGTCGCAGCTTTCGCCGAACGCATCCGCCAAGCCGGAGGGGGCCCCCGAGTCTCGCTCTGGTTCACGGCCATGCACGAGAACCTGGCCGAGCTGCCGGAACTGGTACGGCTCTCTGCCCGCCTGGGTGTGGGCGAGGTATACGTCCAGCGGTTGGTCTACTATGGTCAGGGGCTAGCAGTAGGCGAGCAATCGCTGTTTCGCGCCATGCTGGCTATCGAGGAACGAGTGTTGGCCGAGGCAGAGACCCTGGCCCATGACCTGGGCATCACCTTCCGCGCATCGGGAGCCTCCACACCCCGACAAAGCCTCCTGTCGCCCGACGGCAACCGCTGGCCCTGGTCCCAATGCCGCCGACCCTCATCGCTCATCTACATTACGGCCAATGGCAACGTCCTCCCCTGCTGCTTTTCGCCCTTCACAACGGGCGACTACCCTGGCCTGATCCTGGGCAACGCCTTTGAGACAGCTTTGCACGAGATCTGGAACGGGGCGGCCTACCGGAAATTCCGTACTGACCTGCAGACCGACGCGCCGCCCGAGTCCTGCGACCGCTGCGGCGCGTGCTGGAGTCTGTAGGCAGGCCTTCATGTCTTTGCACGAGCTTGCTTGACATCTCGTGTTGTGCACTCTGGAGCCCCGGTCCGCTTCGGGCCGTGGACAGGGAAAAGGAGAGTGAGTATGTTTAAGGATAATCTGAGAAGAGTCATGTTGCCAGCCTTCTTGCTGGCAGTCCTATTGGTCCTGGCTGGCTGTGGCTCAGCTCCTACCCCAACGCCGGCTCCTACCGGCGCGCAGATGACCGGCACGCCGGCCCAGGCACCCACTGAGGCCCCGAGCCCAATCGAACCGACCGTATTGCCGGCCGACGGCAATACGGTCCCTCCCGAGATGCCCTCGGTGGTGCGCGGCATGGGGATCTATGAGGCCAACTGCGCGACCTGCCACGGGGTGACGGGCGACGGCTCGGGTCTGTCTGGCGCAGCTGATTTCACCGACACAGCGTTTGTGCGCAGCAGGACGCCGGCCGAGTTCTTTGTGTCCATCCGCGACGGCGTCGAGGGCACGGCAATGCCAGCCTGGAGCGGGCAGCTCAGCGAGATGGAGATCTGGGACGCGCTGTACTACGCGCGGACCTTTGCCACCTCTGCGGACCAGATCGCCGAAGGACAGACGCTGTTCGGCGCGAACTGCGCGAGCTGTCACGGCGCGGCGGGCGACGGTTCGGGCCTGGCCGGTGCAGCGGATTTCACCGATCGTGAGTTTGTGGTGAATCGCAGCTCTGCCGAGTTCTTCCAAAGCATCTCCGGCGGGGTCGAGGGCACCGCGATGTCTGCCTGGGGTGACACATTCACCGACGATCAGATTTGGGCACTGGTCAACTATGTCTGGACCTTTGCCTACGAGTACCCTCAGGGGACAAAGGTCGAGACGACAGCCGAACCGTCGGCGGAACCAGCCCTGCCACAGGAGCCCGATCCGGCCGTAGGCGCACAACTCTGGGCGGAGAAGCCATGCAGCGGCTGTCATGGCGCGCAAGCCATGGGTGACATTGGCCCCAGGCTGGCCGGCACCGTGCTGCAATTCGATGAGGTCTTGCTTCGCGTGCGAGCGGGGAAGGCAGCCATGCCCGCATTTAGCGAGGCGGAGGTCAGCGACCTCGGGCTACAGCATATCTACGCCTGGCTCGAGTCGCTCGCACCACCCACGGCGGTACCTGAGCCAACCGAGACGCCACTACCTGACGTTCCGACGCCCACGCCCAGGGCTGCGCTGCCCCCTTCGGGTCACTTGATGGCTTTCTGGGAGCATGTCAACTGGGTCAAGGTCCATTCTGACTTTGCCAAAGATGCCTCGCCGACCATCGAGGCGCTTCACGACCGGGTGCGCCAGGCTCGCGACCGCGCCAACGGCGCGCTGCAGGAAGCCGATCTGGCAATCGCCGAGATACCAGATCAGCAGGCCCAGACTACCATCCGCGAGGTCAAAGGGTTCGTCAACCAGATCCTGCAACACGCCAACGCTGCCTTGAACACGGACAATCTCGACACGGCTCGAGCCGAGGCGGCCAAAATGGTCGAGATATCGCGTCTGGATGCCTGGCCCTCAGCCACGCTCGCAGTCAAACAAGCTGGTTTCACGGGATCGGTTCGGGTGCGGGTCCGCGACCAGAGCGGCAACCCCATTGCCGGGGCGCTGGTCACGGCCCTGACCGCGCCCAGCCCGACGGCGGGCATCACCGATGGCAATGGCCTGGTGACTCTCAATGAACTGGCGGCGGTACGCGTCATGCAGGTCAAGGCCTACCAGGGCGGGCTCGTATACCACGAGGTCCATGTCACCGTGCCGACAGGCGGGCGGGCCGACGCCGATATCACGCTGCCTGGGCCGTCGGTTGGAGGGCAGACGCCGGCGATCTCCAACGTGAACCTGAGCCCCTCTTCAGGGCCAGGCAACGCCCAGGTCACCTTTCGCATGACGGGCACAGACCCGCAGGGGCACGCCAACATAGCCGAGGACCAGGTCTTTGCCCTGAACCCCGATCTGGGAATAGGCTACGTGCTGCGCTCGGCGGGTGGCGACGACTGGGCGACGACGGTCACGCTGCCCAATCTGCCGGCAGGCACGCACACCTGGTACTTTTTCATTGTAGATCACCAGTGCAACACCAGCAGCGTGGTGACCCGAACCTACACGGTGCAGTGACTCGAGAAATGGAAACCAGAGACCGCAAGGTCAAAGGGTGGGCAATCGCCACCGTCGCTCTCGTGCTGCTGGTGCTGGCAGTACTGCTATTGGCGTGGGCCGCGAGGAACCCTAATGCTTCGCAGTCTGTGCAGCGGATCGATCCCGACCTGGACGTGCCGATCGGCGAGCCGCTGCACTCGGTGACGGTCGATGCGGCGCCAACGATCGACGGCGTCATGGATGCTTCCTGGGAGCAGGCCCCGATGCTGACCGCGGCGTTGCACTATGGCCTGCACGGCGACGAGCCGGCGGGGGCAGTCGAATTGCGCTCGCTCTACGACGATACGAACGTCTACTTTCTGGTTCGCTGGACTGCCGAGACGCCCGGCGGTGAGGCCAATGTCTGGCGCAACCTGGCCACAGTCCATTGGCGGCTGGCAGATTCTGGGCAGGTTTCAGGAGAATCGACCGGCAGCGATGGGCTGGCCTGCACGGTGGGCTGTCACACCGCGACCGCCGACGGTCTGGGCGGATTGGTCGGCATCCGCGCCGAGACGATTCCTCCGGGACTCGATGAAGACTTGCCCTCCGGGGGCGGCTGGACGGCTGGCGAGTGGCTGCTGGAGTGGAGCCGTCCGCGAGTCAGTGCCAGCCCGTACGATCAGAACCTGACCGACCCGACACAGGACTATCGCTTCTTCATCAAGCTTTTCCGCGGCCTGGACGGTCGCGCCGATCCGGTCTCGGACGTGCACGAACTGAGGTTGGGCTGGTGACGCTGCGTGGGGCACGCGTACCTCTGGCTCATATTGTCGTCGCCTTATTGATCGTGGCCTACGTTGCCGTATTCGGCACCTTGTCGCTACGCCGCCATCAGAACCTGCGCACCAACGCCCTTGACCTGGGCTACACCGACCAGGCAGTGTGGAATACGCTTCACGGCCGGCCCTTTCGTTTCTCCACGTACTTGGATGCTGCTTTCAGTCTCGACATCCCTATCCAGGACTTTGAGCAGCCTGACGTGCTGCTGGGCTACCATGTCGAACCGCTGCTAGCCCCGATCTCGCTGCTATACCTGCTGCACGATGGACCAGAGACCTTGTTGTGGCTGCAGACGGTTGCCCTTGCCCTGGGGGCCATCCCCGTCTACCTGATCGCCCACCGCCGGTACGCGGCACTCACGAAGAAACATCTTGCGATTTGGCTCCCCATCGCGTTTGTCCTCCTCTACCTCCTCTCCCCCGTCCTCGAAGCTGCCAACCTGTCGGACTTTCACGCGGTCGCCCTGAGTCCGGTTCTGTTGCTGTCAGCGTTCTACTGCCTTGAGACCGACCGGCCCTGGGGATTCATCGCTTTCGCTTTTCTGGCAGCTATGACCAAAGAAGAGGTCGGCCTGTTGGTAGCGATGATGGGCCTCTGGGCGGCGCTGGTCCGTCGCCGCTGGGTGCTCGGTCTCGGAATTGCAGCCGCTGGATTCAGTTGGAGCGTGTTGTGCTTCACGGTGATCATGCCCCACTTTAGCGGGCTGGGCGACTCGGCCTTCTGGGTGCGCTACGGCCAGTTTGGCGAGAGTGCAAAGGAGGTCGCGCTCAACCTATTCCGGCAACCTGGTCTGTTCGCAGACTGGCTGCGCCGGCCCAACGTGGCTGGCTATCTGCGCGATCTGTGGCTCAGCAGCGGCGGGCTGGCGATTCTCTTTCCACAGGTTCTGCTCCTGGCGCTGCCCTCGCTGGCAATCAACACGTTCTCCAGCTACGACTGGATGCACTCCGGCGGTGGCCACTACTCGGCGACAATTGTGCCGTTTCTGGTGATCGCCGCGATCTATGGCGTGGCCTGGCTGGCGTACAGAGTGGGGAATTGGAGGATCGGAAAGCTATCCGCTGGTACGCGCTCTGCGGTCGCCAGCCTTCTGCTGGTGGGCGTAGGCCTGAGTGTGGCCATTGCCCATCACTACGATGCCGGCATCTCGCCCCTGTCGCGACGCTTTCTGCTGGAGCCAGTTAGTGAGCACGCCCGCCGTGCGGAACCCATGTTCGAGCGGATGAATGAGTTGTCTCCAGACACGCCGATTTCGGTAGGATCGAACCTCTATCCGCACGTGGCCCACCGAGAGAGGGTCTATCTCTTTCCCACCGTGAGCGATGCACGCTTTATCCTGTTGGACGTCACGGGCCCGGCATCGCCGGTCGGCGCAGGCGACCAGCGCGAGATAGTGCGCGAGTTGCTGGAATACGGGCAGTTTGGCGTTGCGGCGAGCGATCACGGCTTCTTGTTGCTGGAGCGCGATCTGGACGAGTACCGGCTGTCGCCCACCTTCCACGAGGTGTTTCTCGCTGAGGACTCGGAGCCGCACGTGGCGGTGGGTGCCGACTTTGCCGGCATCCTGCGGTTAGAAGGCTTTGAGCGCAAAGTACGTCCCGTGGTCCGGCCGGAGCTGGTTGTGGAACTCGCGACCTATTGGCGGGCGCTGGCTTCCCTTGAGCAGGAATACCGTTTGGTCTTTTACTTTTGGGATGACGACGGGACCCTCGTGCGCTTACAGCCAGAGGAGCGAGCTTTGCACTGGTATCCCACGTGGTTCTGGGAGCCGGGGCGATTGATCAAGGTTACGCTTCCGCCGCTGCCGGTAGGCGACCTGTCCCATGCCGGCGTCGCGGTCCTGCTCCCCGGTGCAGGTGAGCGGGAGATCGAGGGCCGGTTGGTGCCGGTCACGCCGTCTGGCAGGCAACCCCTGTCGCTGTGGGAACAAGATACAATCGTGGAGCTGATTGAGCCGTGATGGATCATGCCCTTGTCGTCGTTGCCAAAGAACCGGTGCCAGGACGGACCAAGACCCGGCTCTGTCCGCCGCTTTCCCCCGATTTGGCGGCCAACTTGTACCGGTGCCTGCTGCTCGATACCTTTGCCCTCATGCAGCGGCTGGAGGGCGTTGACCTCAGTCTGGCCTACACGCCGGCGAGTGCCCACGACTATTTCGCCAGGCTGTCTCCCAACGGCTTCCGGTTGGTGCAGCAGCGAGGCGCAGACCTGGGTGAGCGGCTGTCCAACGCCCTGGGACTGCACTTTGATCTGGGCTACCGGCGGGCCGTGATCATGAATAGCGACGGGCCAACCCTGCCCCTTGCCTTTCTAGAGCAGGCATTCTCCGGGCTGGGCAACGCCGATGTCACGTTGGGGCCGGGACACGACGGCGGCTACTATCTCATCGGCATGAAGCGGCTTCATCCCGAGCTGTTTCAGGGGATCGACTGGAGCACCGAGCTCGTCATACCCCAGACGCTGGCTACCTGCCACCGCCTTGGACTGGCGGTGAGCCAACTTCCCGAGTGGTACGATATCGACGTGGCAGCCGACCTGGAACGCCTGCGTCGTGACCTGTCACACGAGCCGGGCCTGGCTCCCTGCACCTGGGATCTCCTGCAAAAGTCGGGCTATTGAAAAGTGGACGCCCCTCGGGACCCGCGCCGCTCTTAACCTACGATGCGGCGCGCTGCCTCGCTGCCAGCAGCAGCGCGATCACGCTCATGCTGTCCATGATCTCTCCTTCGAGCGTCATGCGCAGCGCCTCGTCAAACGGGAATATCCGCCGTTCCAGGAACTCGGTGTCGTCCTGCGGGACACTGGCGGGCACCAGATCCTGCCCGATATACAGGTGGGCTGTCTCGTCGCAAATGCACTTGGACGTATAGTAACTACTGATCCGGGTCAGCCGCCCGGCGTGGTAGCCTGCTTCCTCGGCGAGTTCCCGCTGGGCAGCTTGTTCCAGTGTCTCCCCGGGGTGAACGCCACCGGTCGGAATTTCCCAGCGGTGGTTTTCCTTCTGCACGTAGCGATATTGGCGCACCAATAGCACGTGATCCTCGTCCACAAAAGGCACCACGCCCACGCAGTCTCCAAAGGTGACCACGCCATAGATTGTCGTTCGGCCGTCGGACATCTCGGCCAGATCCTCATGCAGGCGCATCCAGGGATTCTCATAGATGAGCTTGCTCGATACCGTCTTCCAGCGTTTCGGTCTCATGGGCAGCCTCTCAACCGGAAGGGTACACCGCATCGCGCCAGAGATGACTTGCCATGCGCTGCACCGTACGCTCAGGGTACAATGATCGTCGTGCACACGTTGCCCCCGCGCGGGAGGTCCTTCGCAGGAGCAGGGGTGAATGACAGGTCAACTGTCTCGCCTCGAACTATGGGACAATAGACATCGGGCTTGTTCAGATCGCCCAATAGCGCCCTGCGGCTGGCGCAACCGCCGCCGCACGATGCGACGTAGTGGCAGTCGCGGCAGGCGTCGGGCACGTGGCGTGCGCGCTGGAACTGCTCGCTGCTTAGAATGCTCTCGGCACTGTTGCCATCCAGAGAGGTCAAGGTCAGGCCGGAGTGGGGCCAATAGACGCAAGGGGTGATGGCGCGCTGCGGTGTGAAGCGGATGCTGTGCCGCCCGCAGGGTGAGCCGGGCAGGGTATTGAGGCCTAACATGGCATGGACGATGGGCTCGCTGGTGCTGAGCAGTCGCCCAGCGCCGAGCAGCCGGCGAAATGCCTCCCAGAATTGCTCGTAGCTCAGCGCAAACGCATGTTGTCCCACTGGCTGATAGACGTTGACGCGCAGGTTGGTGCCCACATCTCCCGCCACCCGGACCAGGCCATCCATCTGATCATAGTTGGTGTTCATCAGCGTCGCCAGGAGTGTCACTTCGATGCCGTGGCTCTGGCAGCGTTCGATGGCCCGCATGACGCAGGC
>JBFFCR010000073.1:0-12152 GCA_041559855.1 Anaerolineae bacterium
GACGAAAGGCGCCCCACCGTTTCCTCGACGGATCGCCCGGCCTCGAGCGATAGCTTGATGGCCTCCTGCGGGCACACCTCGACGCAACGCCCGCAACCGCGGCACGCATCACCGATGACCGCGCCGCTGCCGTCCAGATGGATGGCGTCCACAAAGCAGACGCCCTCGGTGCAGGTGCCGCAGCCCACGCACGCCCCGGTGACGACCACGCTGACCCCCGGCATGCCCATCGTCTTGGCGCCAATCTGCGGAGATAGATCGGGCAGCATGCGCCACAGGCAGCAACAGGGGCAGCAGTTGCAGATGGTCAGCAGCCTGTCGCCTGGACCCACGCCCAGCCACACGGTATCCAGCTTGTTGCGGCCGATCAGGTGGACCAGCCCTGCCTCCCGGCAGCGGCGGACGTGTGCCAGGGCCTCCTCCTCCGTGACACGACGGCCCAGGCTGGGGTTGATGCCCGAGGCTGCCTCCCCCAGGAACAGGCACCCCAGGTCGATGGGATAGTCCTCACAGTGGCTGGCGTCGCGGCAGATGCAGTTGTTCATGATCCAGCGCGTGCCGGCCCCTCTGATAAAGTGCTCCACCACTTGCGACGGCACCACCATCTCCCCGGGCAGGTCGACCGCTTCGTCGATCTGGACCACGGCGCCCGTCCGGAGGGGGCCGTCCTTGGGCAGGTAGATAAGGTGATCTCCCTCGAAGAGCCAGCGGTCTATGATGCTCCCCAGCACCGGGACCCTAGTTGCCTTCGCCGCCAGAGCCCGGCCGGGGAAGGCAACCTTGAGCAAACTCACAAGCCAGAGCGGACGGCTCATCGAACTGCCGCTCCGCGTTTCGCAACTACCGAATGAGGCTTCACCTGCATCCTATCCCATCAACCGCCCGCCACGCCGCGGCCCGCCCTTGACGATCACTGCCGAGGCAATGGCATTGATAATAAACGTCACCACAAAGAGCAGTATGCCCACCGCAAAGAGGACGTGATAGTGGGTGCTCCCCTGAGCCACTTCCCCCATCTCGGCAGCGATGGTGGCGGTCATGGTGCGGGCAGGCAAAAAGAGCGCGTACCACTCGCTCGGGATGCGCGCCGCATTGCCGGTTACCATCATCACCGCCATCGTCTCGCCAATGGCCCGGCCAATGCCCAACATGACGGCAATGATCACGCCCGAGCGCGCAGCCGGCATGATAACCCGCCAGATGGTCTGCCAGTGCGTGGCGCCCATGGCCAATGCCCCATCGCGGTATTCTTTTGGCACGGCGTCGATGGCGTCCTCTGCAACACTGATGATGGTCGGCAGCGCCATGTAGGCCAGCATCAGCGAGCCGGTGAAAGCGGTCAGCCCGGTGGGGATATTCAGCGACTCGCGCATCAACGGCGCAACGGCGATCATGCCCAAGAACCCGAGCACCACCGAGGGGATGCCAGCAAGGACCTCAATCAATGGTTTTAGGATCTCGCGCAGCCAGTCTGGCGCGAGCTCGCGGATAAAGACGGCCGTCGCCAGGCCCAACGGGAGGGCAATGACCACCGCGCCAACGGTCACCAGCAGCGACCCGAGGATCAGCGGCAGCGTGCCAAAGAGGTCCTCGTTCGGATACCACCGCTGCCCAAAGAGGTTGCCCAGCGACACTTCCCAGAAAGCGGGTGCGCCCTCTTTGAGGAGAAAAAGAAAGATCAAGGCCACGAAAAAGATCGCCGAGAACCCGGCAGCGCGGATGAGAGCTGCAATCAGAGCTTCCCGTCGCCGTGCGCTAGCCTTCTTCATGGCTCATCCTTTCCCGTGTCCTCGCGCTTGCCTCACTGGAGGGGCACGAACCCCAGATCGAGCACAATCGCCTGCCCCTCCGGGCCCATGATCCAGTCGAGATACTCCTGGACCGCTCCCTGGGGCTCGCCTGCCGTGTAGATATAGAGCCCGCGGGCGATAGGATAGCTGCCGTCCTTGACCGTCTCCACCGAGGGGAGCACATAGGCCCCACCCGCTGCCGTCGCTACACCCAACACCTTCTGGTCTGGAGTCACATAGCCCAGGCCGTCATATCCGATGGCGTTCGGGTTCTGGCGCACTTCGGCCGAGATACCTTCCGACGAAGGCATGAGCAACGTGTCAGGGGAAAAGAGGGTGGTGTTCTCCTCGTCACCTTGCCTCACCACCTGCTCCAGGAAAAAGACGTGGGTGCCGCTATTCGACTCGCGCGAGAGAAGCACGATCGGCCGGTCCTCGCCGCCCACCTCGCGCCAGTTGGTGATCTTGCCCGAAAAGATGTCAGAGAGCTGGGCGATCGTCAGTTCTTGCACCGGGTTCGTCGGGTGCACCACGACGGCGATGGCATCGCCGGCTACCACGTGCTCCACCGGCTCGATCCCGTTGGCCTCCGCCTCGGCGATCTCTTCCTCCTTGATCTGCCGCGAGGCATTTGCCATGTCCACCGTGCCGTTGATGAGCGCGGCAATCCCGGTGCCCGAGCCGCCACCTGTCACGGCAACCTGAACCTCGGGCTCGATCTGGCCATACGTTTCGGCCCAGGCCAGGGCCAGGTTGACCATCGTATCAGAGCCCTTGTTCTGAACGCTGGTGGCTCCACCTGCCGCGGCCGACCCCTCCTCGCCGGTCGCCGCACCGCAGGCAGCCACCAGTGGCAGCAGAACCAGCAGCACAACGGGCGCGATCCTTCGGGCCGACCGCAGGCGCGGGCCGCTCCAGAGGAGCGGTGTTCTCTTCACAGTCCACTCCACAAGGCGAAATGGGCGCAAGCCGCTGCGATTATAACACCTCCTGCCCCACAGGTCAAAACGCTGCTTTGACTTTCGCTTCCTCTTCTGCTACAATGGCCGCGGCGAAGTAGCAGGTCCCGACTCGCGATGGCCACAGGGAGGCGACGCCTTGGAACACCCAATGAAGATGACAGTGCGCGATCTACAGCTCTTCTATGGCGACTTCCAGGCATTAAAAGGGATTTCTCTGCCTATCAAGGAGCGCCAGATCACAGCACTGATCGGCCCGTCTGGCTGCGGCAAGAGCACCTTCCTGCGCTGCCTCAACCGCATGAACGACACCATTTCGCACGTGCGCGTCAACGGAGAGGTGCTGTTGGACGGCGAAAACATCTACGCGCCGGAATTTGACGTGGTGACCCTGCGCCAGCGGGTGGGCATGGTCTTTCAGCGTCCCAACCCGTTTCCCCAATCGGTTTTCGACAACGTGGCCTTTGGTCCCAGGGTGTTGGGCATGCACAAGAGCCGCAGCCTGGACGAGATTGTGCGCGAGAGCCTCGAGGGCGCGACTTTGTGGGATGAAGTCGAGGGAAATCTGAAGCAGCCCGCGATGGAGTTGAACGCAGGCCAGCAGCAGCGGCTGTGCATCGCCCGCGTGCTGGCGGTCCAGCCTGAGGTGATTTTGATGGACGAGCCCTGCTCCGCGCTGGATCCCGTGGCTACCCTGGCCATCGAGGACCTGATGCGCCGCCTCGAAAAAGACTATACCATCATCATCGTCACCCACAACATGCAACAGGCCGCTCGCGCCTCCGACTGGACCGGGTTCTTCTGGCTGGGAGAGCTGATCGAATACGGACCCACCTACGAGGTCTTTACCACACCGGCCCAAAAGCTGACAGAGGACTATATCACGGGCCGCGCCGGTTGACCCCGCGCTAGCCATCAGGCCGGAGCGAGCACCCTGAGCCCGTCGAAGGGCGCTCGCGGAGCCTCCCTCAGCCCCGCCCCTCGACTTGCTCGGGGGGCGCCCCCTCGACTTGCTCGGGGGGTACCTCAGGGTGACTTGGGCTCGTTGCAGGGGACTTGAGCCAGCATTATCGGCGGCATCATCTCCCTACTCCCGAATCATGTGCTTCGTCAGGTGATAGTCAGGAAGGCTCGTCCGCGTCCCCGGGCTCCATCGCCAGCCAACGCTTGGCAGCGCCCGGCAGATTGGTCACGGAGGCGCGGGCCCTGGTGCAGTCGGGCAGCGAGTTGAGGAACATCGGGCCGTAAGACTTGGTCAGCAACCGCTTGTCCAGGATCACGACCACGCCGCGATCGGTCTTGGTGCGGATCAGCCGCCCGAAACCCTGCCGGAAACGCAGGATCGCCCCCGGGACAGCGTACTCGCCGAACGGGTTGTCAAAGGTCTCGCTGCGGGCAGCATAGATCGGGTCGTCGGGTACCTCGAAAGGCAGCCTGGCAATGGCCAGCACGCTTAGCGCCGGCCCCACGACATCCACGCCCTCCCAGAAACTGCGCGTGCCCAACAGAACCGCCTTGGGCGTGGTGCGGAAATTCTCCAGCAACTGCACCCTGGACACGCCCGAGCCCTGCTGGTAGAGCACGATCCCGTCATCGGCCAGGGGCCGGGCGAGGGCCCGCGCAGTGGCCCGCAACTGGTAGTAGGATGTGAACAACACCAGCGTCCGGCCCTCCGTGGCGCGGCAGAGAGCTAGCAGGGTATCCTCCACCGTCCTCTGGTAGTGGGACTGATTGGGCTCGGGTATGTCCACCGGCAGATAGAGCAGCGTCGAGCTCTTGTAATCAAAGGGCGAGCCCACCGAGAGCTCGTCAGCCTCCCAGGCATGCAGGCGCTCCCGCAAAAAGTCAAAGCGATTGTCGGTGGCCAGCGTCGCCGAGGTGAGAATGACCGACTCCTTGGCATGGAACAGGTGCCGTTCCACCAGCTCACCCACATGCAGTGGTGCGGCATGAAGGGTCACACGCTCATCCTGGGTCGAGAGGGTGGCCCAGTAGATACCAGAGCCCTCCGGCTCGGCAATGCAGGCGTTGATCTGCCGTCGCAGCTCCTCCAGGCGGAATGTGTACCCGGCGCAATCCTGGGCCAGCCCTTCCAGGTCCAGGATGTCAAACGGCTCCAGGCCCTCCAGGCTCCCGGAAAGGCGCTCCAGGTCGCGCACGACGTCATAGATCTGGGACGACAGGTTGTCCCAGGTGATCTCGACCTCGCCCCAGGCCGGCTGGACGCGCAGGCCGCTGGTCAGTCGCAGCCGCTGGTTGTACTCGCCGCGCTTGGGGCTTTGCTCCCGCAAGAAACCGCCCAATACGCTAAAGAAGGCATAGAGGTTGGTCAGCGACCCGTCGATCTGCCGCTGCATCCGGTGCAGGTGACCCTCCAACGCCACCCACTCTTCCGGCGGGACCTTGCCCCGGCACCGCGACAGGATCTCCTCCAGAAAGCCGATGTACCTGCGTCCCGCCACAGGCCGGGCCAGCTCGGTCAGGATCCGCTCCACATTCCGCTGGTCGGCCTCGAAACTGAGCTGGCGGGTGACGTTCGCCTCAAGGTGATGGGCCTCATCCACGATCAGGTAGCGGTATTCCGGCAGGACGCGGTTCTCCATCGCCACATCGGACAGCAGCAGGGCATGGTTGACGATGATCAGGTGCGCGCGCTCGGCCGCGCGCCGGGCTCGATAGAAGAAGCAGCGCCCTCGTTCGCGGAAGCGGCAGCGGTCTGACGTGCAGGTCTCGCTCTCGGCCGAGATCTTGCTCCACAGCGCCTGCTCGACCCTGTTGGGCATGAACAGCTCGCCGCGTTCGCCGGTCTGCGTGCTCGGAACCCAGGCCAGCACCTTGGCCAGCATGCGCATCTCGTCGGCCGATCCGACGCCCGCACTGCGCAGGCTGGCCAACCTGCGCTGGCAAAGGTAGTTGCTGCGCCCCTTCAGCATGACCACCCTGAACTCGAAGGGCAGTAGCTTTTGCAGATCGGGCACATCCTTCAGGAACAACTGATCCTGCAGGTTGAGGGTATTGGTCGAGACTACGACCGGCTCCCCATTGAGGTGGGAAAAGGTAACCGCAGGCAGCAGGTAGGCCACGCTCTTGCCCGTCCCCGTCCCCGCCTCTACCATCAGGTGTTGCCTCTCGTTGAATGCCAGGGCCACGGCGCGCAGCATCTCTACCTGCTGCGGGCGGTGCTCGTAGCCGGGAAAGTGCTGCGCAAAGACGCCGCCCTCTTCCAGCATCGCCGCCAGCGTTTCTGTATCGACCGCGCGCGGTCTGGCAGCGCGCACCAGCTCCTCGTCGTCCTGCTCGGTGGCAAAGAGCGGCCCCAGCATCTCCTCGCGCGTGCCCAGCCGGGCAGCCAACCGCTGCCCGATCGCCCCGCCAAACGCGGTCCGGGCCAGCCCGCGCTCCAGATCGCGAAAGACGTCTCGCAGCGGCCAGTCCACCTGGGCAGCCAGCCGGTTGATCTCTTGCAGGACCGCCATCGGCAGTTCGGCGGCAAGCCCCAACAGCGCAACAAACAGGGCCTGCGCTGCCATGGCATCGTCCAGGGCGCGGTGAGAACCAGTGTGCTCCAGACCCAGGGTCTCGCCCAGCTTGCCCAGGCTATAGCGAGCGGCGTGGGGCATCAGGATGCTGGCCATTTCGAACGTGTCGACGGCGAGGTTGTCCAGCGGCATGTTGTGGTTGTGAAGAAAGCTCAGGTCAAAGCTCACATTGTGCGCGACCACGGGATGGCTGCCCACGAAACTGCGTAGCGGGCCGATCACCTGCGAAAAGCGGGGCGAGCGGCTGACCTCCTCCTCGGTGATGCCGGTCAGGTGCTGAACCTGGATCGGGATGGGACGTCCGGGGTTGATGGTGGTCGTCCAGGTGTCCTGCACTTCCGCCTGGATCGTCCCATCCACAAAGGAGGTGCGAAAGCGGACGGCGCCGACCTCCAGGATGGTGTCACGAGCGGCATCCAGACCTGTGGTCTCTAGGTCCAGGGCGACGTATGTTCTGTTCATGGGACTCCATTCTAGGGGAGAATGCAGAGGCTTGCGGTGTACCGGCCAAGGCTCGAGGAGGCGTTGAAAACGCCGAAATCGCGCATCCCCCAACACGATCTGACTGAGCCACACCTGTCCGGCGAGGCTCCTCCTGCTCCCCACCGCGATTATACCCCAGGCGCCCGCAAATGGCAACAGGCGAGAGTGGTAGCGGGCAAGGCTCTCTACCAAGACGCTCGGTTTCTTGGAGAAACCGAGCGTCTCGTATCTTGCGCCCCGTCTGTGCTATGGAGATGCCTCACGGCCTTCCGCGCCGTTCGGCATGACACAAGCCATTGGTGCCCTTCCTGTTGGTGTCCAGATATCTGTGATGCGCCCAGCTAGGCGTCACAGTTCTCGCTGTTCGTCGTACACTTTTGTTGGAGCGCCCCCTTCGTCTCGGAGGTCCAGAACCGCGCCCACAATGGCCGCCGCATTAGCCAGCATGGTTCCCAGAATCCCAATCCGCAGCTTGACGGCGGCGCCATAGTCGGCGAGGTCAGAGTGGACATCTGCAATCTCGTAGAACACGACCAGCAGACTCAGAACTGAGAGGCCAAGCGCGATAGAGACAGCCCTGCGCACGGTGATCCGGCGCTGGTAAGCAAGGTATACGACCACCAAACAGCCGACAGCCGCCAGCAGAACCAGGAAGAGTTCAGCCGCTTGAAAGCGGTAGGTGCTGGCCTGCGTGAACGGCGTGCTATAGCCGTCCTGGTACTTCACTCCTGCGGCCAACTGCCACCCGCTGACCTCTGCAATTGGTTCCCCTTGGCATGTTACCAGAAACCAGGGCAGAAAAAAGCAGATCACTGCCACTGCTGCTGCGCCACTGATGATAGGTGTCCCTCTTGACGGCATTGTGTTCTCCTCTCCGGTTGCGCCAGGTGTCGCCGACGGCGAAGGCCCTGGACCGTTTCGCCGCTAGGGCCCCGTCAAAGTCGCTCGATGCAAGATCGCTCGCGGCGGATTACCAAATCCGCCGCCGCCCAATGCTCGAGATCTGGTGAGCGAGCGATTTCGGCTTTGCCACAACTGCGGCGGAAACCTACTTCCACGCCATCAGCGTGGCTGAGGGCCAGATAGCCTGTTCATTCTCTGTCACTCAGCTCAAGTACCACTTGCTGTCGAGATGTTCATCACAAGGGTATTGGACTTGTGCCACGGTTCGCCGAGTTGCTATCTCTGCGCTCAGGTGATGGCAGGCATGGTGCGTGCTTGACAGAGGTCGCCTAGTACTCGCCGCACACCTTCCACTTTCCATCTTCTTGGATCAACGTGAGATCCGAGTCGATCTCCTGTGGCATGGCCGCGCCAAGCAGACTGACGATGACCTCACCCTTCATGTGAACGGTCGCCGTGCTGCCGCCTTGGCTGGTCGTCGTGAATTTGACATCTGACAGGTCGACTTTCAGCGATTGAGTATCTGCCCCAGTCAGCAGCCCCAATCCTGCAGTGAGGAAACCTGCCATTTGCACTTGGGACTGGTACGATTCACAGGTTAGCTTCAACGCTGTGGCGCCATCGCCAGTTGCCACAGCCTCGTACCACTGTTCCGCCACCCCGGATGGTCCGCCGCCCGCGCACCCAGCCACCGCAACCATACCTATCAGGATCAGGATGAAGAATCGTGCAGATTTCATTGGACTACTCCTTTCGCGGTTTTCGTTTTTTCGGTCAATACTTTTCTGTGCACAAAGCGCTTCAAGACATCATCTTGTCCGTCAAGCCAGGGGTCACCCCGGCCGGCGCACAAGGGATTACTCCGTGCTTTTGACAGCCCACAGGACCTGCCGTCCCTGTAGAACGCGCCCACGCACGCGGTGCCATGTCCCCGCAGCAGCCAGCCAGAACCGCAAGCGGATCTGTAGGAGGTACACGACTGTCGATCTACTGCGATCCATGTTGATCTCCTATGGTCCGACAAACAATGGGTAACGTCATGCCAAGGTTCCTGCGGTCAGGGCATCCATTGGCTCGCGCACAAGCTGTGGATGCACCGTCACCTGAACGAGCGATGTGTGCTCATCGCCTCGCCGAGGGCCTGGAGGACGGCCGCAGCAGCAAGGCCGGAGTTTTGTCAAGGTAGTACCTGGCTCTATTATACCCGACCTCTGCAAAAAAGTCAAAACCAGGCTTGCCGTCTTTGCGTCCGTTCAGGCTTGCCATCGCAGCTCGCAAGGGAGACAAGCCCGGCACCCAGCCCCCCCGGTTTCCCCAGGAAACCGGGGTCTCTAGCTGTAGTTGCACCCCTACCCCTCGCGGCCTGAAACTGGACAAGCTGCCCAACTTGAGGTATTATGTGCCGACCGCGAAAAACACCGGCTGTTGCCAGCCGCCACAAGGAGCAGATTGTGGATCAAACGCAGAAACTGCTAAAAGACATCACAGAAGTGGGTGGCGTCCCGGGGTACGAGCAGGAGGTACGTGCCGTCTTGCGCGAGTACCTGGAGGATGTGGTCGTCATCGAGCAGGACAAGATGGGGTCCTTCATCGGCAAGCACGTGGGCAAAGACGAGCGCCCGCGAGTCATGCTCGCCGGTCACATGGACGAGATCGGCTTTATGGTGACAATGGTCACCAAAGAGGGCTTTGTCAGGTTCCAACCGTTGGGCGGATGGTGGGATCAGGTCTTGCTCGGTCACCGGGTGTGGATCCGCACGGCCAAGGGCGACGTCATCGGCGTCCTCGGCGCCAAGCCCCCGCACCTGCTGGACGGCGAGGAGCGGAAAAAGATCGTCGAGAAGAAGGACATGTACATCGACGTCGGCGCCCGCTCCGAGGAAGAGGTGCGCGAATTGGGCGTGCGCCCCGGCGACCCGATCATCCCCGCCAGCGAATTCACGGTGATGGCCAACCCCAGCTTTTACCTGTCAAAAGCCTTTGACAACAGGCTGGGATGTGCGCTGGCTGCCCAGGCGCTGCGCCAGCTCGCGGAGGATGGTCACCCCAACACGGTCTATTCTGTTGGCACGGTCCAGGAAGAAGTCGGCCTGCGAGGGGCCAAGACCTCGGCCTTTGTGATCGAGCCCGACGTGGCCGTCATCCTCGAGGTGGACATTGCCGGAGACGTGCCAGGGATCAAGCCGGAGGAGTCGTCGGTAAAGATGGGCGGCGGGCCGACCCTGCTCATCTATGACGCGCGCATGATCCCCAACCTCAAGTTGCGGGACATGGTGATCGCCCTGGCGGAAGAACTCGGCATCCCGTTGCAGTTCTCGTCCATGTCGGGCGGGGCAACCGACGGCGGCATGATCCACATCCACAACGAAGGCGTTCCGACCGTGGTCATTGGCGTGCCGACCCGTCACATCCACAGCCACAACGCCATCATCTGCCGGGAGGACTATGACAAGGCCCTGGCGTTGGTGGTAGCGCTGGTCAAAAAGCTGGATGCGGCAACCGTAGAGGGGCTTACCGGCTGAGCCGGGCGCCGGCGTACTGCCTGCCCTTGTTAGCCCGGCGCGGCTCGTTTGCATTATGCGCGACTTTGTGCTAGAATCTGGCGTCAAGCGCGCGGTTGTGAAAGGTTCGCTCCCGGCAGGACGGCATACCGTTTGGGCCAGGCGTCCGTGCGCGGGCATTCAGACCAATCAGCCCAACGCAAGGATGTGCGCGCATGCAAGGCGCTGCGCCAGGAGTTGGACGGTGTGAAAAAGGGCACAGCATTGAGCCTGGCCTGGAATCTGAGTTGGACCATGCTCTTCTCGCTGGTGCTCCCGCTGCTGGGTGGCATCTGGCTCGACAGAAAACTGGACACCGCGCCCCTCTTTATCCTTATCGGGGCGACTCTGGGGATACTGGCTGCCACCGTCGGCGTCGCGCGTATGGCATTGCGGGAATTTGGCCGGTACATACCCAAAGAGGTTGAGGAACCGTCAGGAGAAAACGGCAAGGAGGAACCAGAGTAGTGTCAAAGCTGCTATCTCCCAAGCTCCTAAGAATCCTGGTGCCGACCGTTATCGTTATCGGCGGTCTCGTGCTCATCAACGTAGTCTTCAAGATCCCCGGCGTTGCACTTCCCGAGATCTCTATCGCAGCCGAAACCGTCTTTGATGTTGACCTGTTCGGCCTGTGGCCTCAGGGCATCACCAACACGATGCTCTCCTCATGGCTCACGACAGTGGTCCTGGTCGTAGCCGTCTGGGCCATCATGCGCAAGAAGAAAGAGATTCCTGGCAGGTTGCAGAGCGCGCTGGAGATGATCGTCGAGGGCATGTACGGTCTGGTGGAAAGCGCCGCCGGGCGCAAGTGGGCCCGCAGGTTCTTTCCCATCGTCATGACCATCTTTCTCTTTGTCATCGCGTCCAACTGGTTGGGCCTGACCCCCCTCTTTGGCGGATGGGGGGCGCTCCACCACTCGGAGCACGGCCAACCCGTCAACTGGATCAGCGAGGACAGCGTCGGCCTGTGGGTGCCCGCAGAGAAGGAGGTCGAGGCGGCAGGGCACGAGGCAGAGGAAGGCGGGCACGCCGAGGGCGCCGAGCTCTACGCGCTGGCCCCCATGTTCCGCGCTGCCACCACCGACCTCAACGTCACCATCGCCCTGGCCCTGGTCTCGGTGGTGATGACCCAGTACTTTGGCCTCTCTGCCCTCGGCCTTGGCTACCTGGGCAAGTTCATCAACGTGGGCGGGTTCGTCAAAGCCTTTACCGAGAAGGGGAAAGGTTGCATGGGCCGCGTTGCGGCCTTTGGCATGGCAATCATCGACTTTTTCATCGGCATGGTCGAGCTCATCAGCGAGATCGGCAAGGTCGTGTCGTTCTCCTTCCGTCTATTTGGCAACATCTTTGCGGGTGAGGTGCTGTTGGGTGTAATGGCCTTCCTTATCCCGTACCTCATCTCGCTGCCCTTCTACGGGCTCGAGCTCTTTGTCGGATTCGTGCAGGCACTGGTATTCATGATGTTGACCGTGGCCTTCTTTATTGTGGCCACTACGTCCCATGGTGAAGAGGGACACTAGCCATCCCTGGGATCGGGCACGCTTGACCCAGGGGACTCGAGATCGATAGCAAGCAAAATCACAGAACTCAGGGAGGATTGTACAAATGGAAGTTGAGACCATGCGTCTGTTTGCCACGGCGATCGCCATCGGAATCGGCGCCATCGGCCCGGCCATCGGCCTCGGAATGATTGGTTCCAAGGCCATGGAAGCGTTGGGACGCAACCCGGAAGCCAGTGGCGAGATCTTTGTGCCGCTGATCCTGAGCTTGGCCTTCACCGAGGCCATCGGCATCTATGCTCTGGTTGTCGCGCTGATGATCAAGTTCGTCGCATAGCGACTCTCGATTCTGGGCTGTCGGGATAGGGTCGAACCCGATCCCAACGCATGCCCCGATCCAGAAAACCAGACCAACCACCAAGGAGGTTGACGCTTGGAA
>JBFFCR010000074.1:0-12133 GCA_041559855.1 Anaerolineae bacterium
CAGAGGATCTTTGATCACAGCATCCAAGAGACCGGGGTCCCCGTAGACCGCGATCCCCAGCAGATCCTCCTGCGCCTTGTCCAGGTACTGGGCCCAGGTGGCTGCCGCGCCACACGCATCGGAGCGAGTAAAGACGTGAACGGGATCCGTTACCTCAGGACGGCCCACTACCTGCCCCCATGTCGTGATCTCACCGGTGACAAAGATGCCGACAAGTGTCTCCCGGCTTATCCCCTTGGCATAGAGATCCGCCCACACAGGATTCTCAACGCTCACAGTAGGAAAGACCGCATCCTTGGTGACCGAAACCCAAAACGCGCCCCTTTCGATCTCCTCGGGATAGATCACACGGGACACCATGCCAATGTCCACAGCGTCCGCCAGGGCATCTGCCATGCCCTTGCCTGCCCCGCCAGCCGAGATGTCAAAGCGGACATCGGGGTGCAGGATCTGGAATTCCTCACCCCACCGGACCATCAGGGGATAGAGTGCCCAGGCTCCCGAGATGGTGATAGTTCCCTGTAACTCGCCCTCTGGCGAGGTAGATGCCTCACCGGGCGATCCCCCGCAGCCGCCAGCGGATAGCACCACGAGAGGCAACAGCACAAGCGATACGATCATAGTTCGTACTTGGTGTGATGCCACAATCCCTCCATGTTTGTAGAGTGCGCTCAAAAGAAAGCGCCGCATGCAGCTCTGCGGCGCTCTTGATGTCGATCGAACGGCAGACCTGTCCCTTCCGATGCCGACGGGGTTAGCTGTTGGGTTGGAGCTGGAAGGTGCTCCTCCCATCCAAGCAAGCCTGAGACGTAACAGGCAAGACACGACGGGACACACCCCGGAAACTGGATCCCCCGCTCGATCCGGCCACTTGATCTCTGGCAAAGGCCAGGCCGATTAGGCGACAGACGGCTCTATACAGTTGTCGGCTCCACAAAGAGAACAGGGCGGCTCACGCGGCGCTGCAGTGCAAAGATCGGATCTCCTTTCAGCTGCCGCAGCCACCATCTGCAGGACTTGGCTGCCACAACCACCAAGTCATAGTCTCCGCGTATGATCTCCCGGCAGATCTCTTCGTCGGGCGGTCCCTGGCGTAGGCACAGGGTGCCGTCGACTCTGCTATCAACCAACCGCCCGGCCACTTGACGCATTTGGCATCCCAGCGGAGTGCCGGCGGTAAGCACCGAAGCCAGACTCTGTTCCATGGTAGACAGGCCGCGGTACATGGCAGGCACCGGAGGCAACACCGCCAAGGCTGTAACAGATGCGCGACTTGGGCTGGCCAGGCGCAGGACCCAGTCCACAGCCGGCTGATCTGGCGGCTGGCCGCAGAGCACGAGGAGAATGCGCCGCAGCGGCCAGCGCGGCTCTTGGACTGCCAGGATCGCAAAGGCGACTCTGCTCTGCCTGGATCCAGGCCTACCATCCGCGGTTGGCCGCGCGAGCAACTGGCGCAAAAGTCTCCGATTGCTCCCGCTCAAGATCGCCAGATCGCAGTCAGCCCGCCCGCCATGATCAGCCAAAGCGCTCGCCTCTGCCGGCGTGGTGATGGTAGACAGGTGCGCACCCAGCAGATCCTGGAGAGATCGGGCGTAATCCCACAACTCGTCAGACAACGGCTCCGGAAACGCGCCCACACGCACTTCCAATCTGCGGCGAGTGCCGTCGCCCCAGATTTCGGCAAGTCGCTCATCGATGATCCGGGGATCACCCCGGACCACGCACGACTCGGGACCCAGGGCCTCGAGGACGGCGGTACGCGCTTGCTCATCGTCAGGATTGGCCAAGGCAACGGTTACCCTGCCACCCTCCTCCGCAAGTGGAAGGGCATGGTAGCGCTGCGCAAGCGCGAGCGGCAGACGACGGGCCAGTTCCGGCTCAGTTGCCAGTTGCTCCAGGGCCAGATATGCTGTTCTGCGCGATCCGTTTCGCTCCAAGAGCACCTTCCTCCCCAGCTTACCTATCATCATAGCCCGAGAGGGTTCCAAACATCGTGACACCGTCGTTATAACACTGTTACAGCAGGAGCCTTGGGCGGACGGCGCTCACAGGCCGTGCGGGGGTGCGGCCGGGTCGGGAGGAGTCAGTGGGGCTTTGGATCAGCCGTGCAGCGGGGTCAAGGGTGATGATCTGGCCGCCAACAGCGATAGGCGTCAGAGGCGAGGGTTGCAGGGATAGAACGGGGAAGAGGCCACCACACAGAATACAGGAGCGCAGCAGAGGCGCCAGGCTTTGGCGTGGAGCTCGGGGACAGCGCCGCTATTGGCCCTCTCGGGGGGAGTTCAATCCAGAGGAGCAGAGACGATGAGACCGTAGCCCAGGCCAGGCACGGTTTCGATGTAGACTGCAGCCGTGGAATCCGCAGCAGTCGCACTGATCCCACAGCCCTGTGCGATCTTGAGACGCAAGCGATGCACCAATTGGCGCAGCATGTCGCGGTCACCGCCCTCGTAGCCCCACACATGGTCAATGATGGTCTCAGCTGTCAGGACCTGCCCGGCGTTGATCATCAGGTAGTCGAGCAGCCTGCTCTCCAGAGGGGTTAATGCGACCGGGTCCCCATGGTCGACATGCATCTCGCGCCGCCTACTGTCCAGCATCAGCCCACCTGCCTCGCGTATTGCCGGAACAGCCGTCCTGCCCGCACGGCGCAGCACAGCATGAGCACGCGCTACAAGTTGGCGGGGACTAAAGGGCTTGGTGATATAATCATCGGCGCCCAGCTTCAGGCCGTTAACGATGTCATCCTCCTCGCCACGGACGGTGAGCAAAATGATAGGGGTGTCGTCCTGTTCACGGATGCGTTGACAGACCGAGAACCCATCGAGCTTGGGCATATTGACGTCCAGAACGATGAGGTCAGGCTGTTCTTCAGCCCAGCGCTGCAGAGCGACCTCGCCGTCGTGGGCCTGAATCACCTGGAACCCCTCACGCCGAAGCGTGAAATCCAGCACATCAGCCAGCACGCGATCATCATCGACGACCAGTGCTTTCATCTCTCACGCACGCGCGGTAGCGTAAACCAAAACAGTGCGCCTCCGTTGGGACGATCGTCAACTCCCACCGCCCCACCTTGAGCTTCGACAACCGCCTTGACCACCGACAGACCAAGGCCTGCGCCGACCCTGGCCTTGTCATTCTCCATTCCAGGATGAGTGAACCGCCGAAACAGGTCCTGCCGGTGTTCAGGCAGCACCCCCGGACCCGAATCAGCCACCCTGACCCGGACCGTCTGCCCACTTGCGACTGCGCTCACCTCGATTTCCGCATCATCAGGTCCGTACCTACTTGCATTGGATAGCAGATTGACCAGAACCTGCACCGTTCGCCGCGGATCCGCCCGCACCACAGGCATGTCTGTGGGCAGTTCCACCACCAGTCGCTGGTGATGCTTGCTGAGAAGCGGCTCAATCGTCCTGATCGCATCAGAAATGATGTCGCCCAGGTTGGAGGGGCGGGGATAGACACGGAAATGCCCTGCCTCGATGCTGGCGCTCTCCAAAAGGTTGTCGATCAATGTTTGCAGGCCCAGAACGCCGAGGTGCAAGGACATCAGCAACTCCTCCAACTCAGCAGTGGTAAGTTCAGGCGCCTGATCCAGCATCAGTTCCACTGATGCAGCAACAGCGGAGAGGGGTGTGCGGAACTCGTGGGCCACGTTCGCCAGGAACTGACCCAGCAGCCGGTGCACCGCCTCTTCCTCGCTCACATCGCGAAAGACCAGAGCCACTCGGTCCGCGCCGCCCTCTGACGGGAGAAGCCGGGCACCCGTCACGGCAAGGACAGACTGGCGTCCGTCGTTCCACGCCACCGAAACCTTCTCGCGGCGCCCAGGGGCAGGCATGAGCTTGCTGAACGGAGCATCTGTCTCAAGTGGCCTGAATACCTCATCGCAGACACGTCCCATCGCATCCTCCCGCCCCCAGCCGGTGATCCGTTCAGCACCATGGCTAAAGAAGGTGATACGTCCCTGCCGGTCGAGGGTCACGATACCCTCAACGATGGCCTCCAACAGGTGATCGGTCCACGTCTTTTCCCGCTGCAGCTCGGCAAGGGTGCGTTTTAGGTCCGACCGAGCGCCTTCAAGCGCATGGGCGACAAGGGCAACTTCCCTGACATCAGGCTCGACATCAACGGGCTGGTCCAGGCCGCCCTTGCTCATGACACCGGCAGCCTCAGCCAGTCGACTCAAGGGACGGCCAATGCGTCTGGCCAGGTATATGCCCAGGACAGAGGCAATCACAGCGACGACGAGGATCATGCTAGCCAGCGTCCGCACGAGACGCCGCTGAGTGACGGCAATGCCCGACACGTCCAGAGAGATCTCGGCCTGCAGGCCGGCTGCGGATAGAGAAAAGACGGCAGCATAATACGGATGGCCGTCGAGGTCATAGGTCTGCCGCGATGCAGCCCTAGGGACCGGATGCTGCACCTCCCGACGAAGCGGCAAGCTCGCTGCAACAGGCTGCCCGTTCAGCAGTACTGTGTGTTCAAGTCCTGTTTGTGCGCTCATTTGGGCAGCGAACCCGTCGTTGAGGGCCCTGCCCACGATCACAGACCCTGCCGGTCCCCCGACCTCGCCATCGATGGCATGCGCGGCCAAGATCCAGAGACGGGGGACCGCATGCGCAGGCGCTTCATAGAAACCGTCGGCGACTTCTTCCGCACAAAGCTCCGCGGGGATGGCCAATCCGGCCTGCGCCAGGGCCTGATCCGCGCCACATACAAGGACCAGATCCAGTCCAGACCCCTGCTGGAGCGTGCGCAAATAGACCGACAGCGCGTTATACTCTTCCTCTGCGAGCAGTTCGCGCAGAGTGGGGCGTTGCGCTGTAAGCATTGATAGGCTCTGGAGTTCGCTTTGCGAGGCTTCGTAGAGAGACTGGGCGGCGAGGCTTCCTTGCTCCACCTGAGCCCAAGCCTGGCGGTCGAGTTGCTCGCTGATCAGCAGGATCGCCGGCCAGCCAACGGCCGCCGCCGTCAGCAGCACCAGCGCGACGGAGCTCAGAATCATCTGTACTGGCAGGCTTCGCAGATCAGGTATCCAACGCCTCATGCCCAACGGATCCCCACGTCAGTTAGGCATAGTATACCCTGTATGCACTCAAAAGGCAAAGTCAAATCGCCGGCTTTATCATTACGCGCAGTTCGGCCAGAACCGCGTCTGCAGCCAAGGGGATCGCTGCCATCACCGCCGGGGTACAGGTCTCTCCGAAATCCAGCACGTCCTTGACCTCGACGGCAATGAGCACAATGTCCTCATCGTGCGGGAGGCTCATGCCCAGCGCTCGCCCCAGGGCAAGCGCGCCAGGCAAGGACAGGTCGTGCGTGGATCCCGAATGCAGCGTCCTCTGCAGATCGTCGAGCTGCAGCTGATAGATTTCCCCTGGCCGACCATCCCGGGTCTGGATTGCGTCCACAATGACAGCGTGACTATGTCCGGCCATGATATCGAGCAGGCGCAATCCGCCCAGGCTTGATTGGGCGAGGGTCAGATCAGGACATGACGCATGGTCCGCGAGGCGGGAGGCAACCTCGCGGACCACATGAATGCCGACGCCATCGTCGGTCACTATCGCATTGCCCAGGCCCAGAACCAACATCTTCATGCCCATCGCATCTCGTACATGGGGAAGCGCGGAGATCCAATGCTCGAACCTGCGACTGGCGCCTCTCTACACCCCCATGTGCTGACGAAAGCTCTCAACAACATTGCCCCCGGCGTCGCGCACCCGCACCTCCAGAGGCATCTGCCCCGGCAGCGTATGAGTTGCGCAGCCAAAGCAAGGGTCATAGGCCCGGAAGGCCATCTCCACACGGTTCAGCATGCCCTCGCTGATGATCTGCCCCTCTTTGATAAAGGCTTGCGCTGCCTTCTTGATCGAGATAGAAATAGGAGCATAGTTGTTGGTCGTGCCCACGATCAGGTTGCACTTTTTCACGATGCCACGCTCGTCGGTGATAAAGTGGTGGGTGAGCGTGCCACGCGGCGCCTCGACGATCCCCACGCCCTCGGTCGGCGTTGCCGTGGGGATGTTGCGGACGTGCGGGTTGGTAATCTCGGGATCGGTGGCCAGTTCTACCAGACGCTCTGCGGCGTACAACAACTCGATGAGCCGCGCCCAGTGAATCGCGAGGGTGCCGTGTACTGGCTTGCCCCCCAGCGTCGCGTAGAACTCCTCGTACGCCTCCTGTGCCAAGGGTGTGGCCATGCCGTCGGCGGCATTGAGGCGCGACAAGGGCGTAGCTTGATAGACTCCGCTATCCTTCCCGGTCAGGAACCCCTTCCAGCCAACCTTCTTGAGATACGGGAACTTCAGATAGGTCCATGGCTCGACATGCTCAGCGACGACATCCAGATACTCTTCCGGGCTGTACTTGACGAGCTCTTTGCCATCCGGATCCACGACCCGTACCTTGCCGTCGTAAAAGTTCACCCTGTTCTGCTCATCCACCAGACCCATATAGTACATCGGCGTCGTATAAGCATCGGACAGGATCAGGTCCAGGTAGGCCTTGTTGCCCAGCACCACGTCCTTGAAGAGCTGGAGGCTGAACTTGGCGAACCCGATCAACTCGCGACCCGTAGTTTCTATGTGGGCTCGTTCCTCCTCGTTGATCGCCTTGCTGACCCCGCCAGGGATGGCACCCACCGGATGGATGGTCTTGCCCCCCAACATGCCGACAATGTCCATCGCCTTGCCCCGACTGTCTATGACAGCGCGCCCAACGTCCACCCCGACCTTGTGGATCACACCAAGGATGTTGCGCTCGGCGGGTGGGGCGTCGGGACCCAGGACAAAGTCGGGGGCAGCCAGGATGTAAAAGTGAACAGTGTGATCGGCCACGTAAAAGGCCGAGTAGAGAAGCTCGCGCAGCATCTTGCCAGCCGGGGGGACCTCGACGTGGTAGACGGCGTCAGCGGCTTTGGCTGAGGCCATGTGGTGTGCCTCAGGGCACACACCGCAGATGCGCGGCGTGATCCGCGGCATCTCCTCGACAGGCCGCCCTTCTGCGAACTTTTCAAAGCCGCGAAGTTCGGGGATGAGCAGGTAGGCATTGGCGACGTTCCCTGCCTCATCCAAAAAGATGTCGATCTTCCCATGGCCCTCCAGCCGCGTGATGGGGTCAATGCTGATCTTTTGCATAGTGTCCTCCTATGGTGGGAATGGGACGATCCCTAGCTACCCAGTTCCCTGCTCCCCAGCTTGGCCCGGTGCAGCAGCGACGCCGGCAACCCGAACCGATAGAACGTGCCCAGCGGATCCACGATTTGGCCGACAATACGGGCGGCTTCCTCTTCGGTGTCGGAATCGACCACCGACGACACGGCCGATAGGAGCGCCGCGCCCTGGTCGATGATGTGGGGCGGTGGGCCATAGCAGCCCCGGCAGGGCATGTTCACAGTGGGGCACAACGCGCCGCAGCCCCCCCGCGTCGCTGGACCGGCACAGATGATACCCTGATCGAGCAAGCAAAGCTCGGGATCAGGGATGATCTCGTGAGGGCGATAGAACCTGGAGATGCGCTTTTCCTCGCGCGTCCGCTTGCATTCATCGCACACCGTCTTCTCAGTGGCCCCAACTACACTGCCCTTTGGCGGGAGGTTTCCGCCCAGGACCGCCTCGATGACAGCCCAGATCTGCGGGGCCTGGGGTGGGCAACCCGGCACGTAATAGTCCACCTCAGTTATCTGATCCAGCATCTTGGTGGTGTTGTACAGCCGGGGAATGTGCACTTCCCCTTCGGGCATCTGGTACGACGTCTGCGGTAGGATCTCCTGCGGATTGTCAGTCGAGGGTGTCTCAATAAAAGCCCGCTGGAAGATCGATTGGCGATCAAAGAGATTGGCCAGACCCGGGATGCAGCCCTCGTGGGCGCACGAGCCAAAGGCAACCAGCACCTTGGCCTTCCGGCGTAGCAGATGAGCCATCTCTTCATTCTCGGTGCTGCGGATAGAGCCATTGAAGAGGCAGACGTCTATCTGACCATCGGTCATGGCGTGCACATCTTTGTACTTAAAGTCCATGGCACAAGGCCAGAAAAGGATATCGGCAGCCGCATCCAGGTCGAGGATCTTTTCTCGGAGTTCGACGATAGCGATCTCGCAACCTCCGCACGAGGCAGCCCAGTACAGTCCCAGTTTCAGTTTCCCATTACTGGACATCGCTCAGTCCTCCTTGCTCGCCAGCTCGTGCTTCCAGTCCAGCGGCCCCAGAGCGCGTACCTGCTCGGTAAAGTCGCGCACAAGGGCTGCCCACTTGGTGGCCTCCGCGCCCGAGATCCACCCCCAGTGGAAGCGGCCTGGCTCGACACCATATTGGGCCAGCAACGCCTCGAGCAGTGGCATGCGGCGGAAGGTCTTAAAGTTGCCCTCGCCGTAGTGGCAGTCGCCCGGCGGATGGCAACCAGAGACGATGACTCCGTCAGCCCCCTCCGCGAAGGCCTTGAGGATAAAGGCCGGCTCGATGCGACCCGAACACATCACGCGGATTACGTCCACATTGGGCGGTTGTTGCATGCGAGCCACCCCCGCCGCGTCGGAAGCTGCATAGGTGCACCAATTGCAGAGGAAGCCGACGATTCTTGGCTCAAAGCCGTTGTCGCTCATGTCACCACTCCTTCCGTCGCCCGGAATAGTCCCGCGATCTGGGCCAGGATCTGTGCGTCGGTAAAGTGTCGGGCGGTGATAGCGCCGGCCGGGCAGGCAGCGGCACAGGTGCCGCATCCCTTGCAGAGCGCCTCATTTACCTCAGCCACGCCGGTGCCGTTGCGCGAGATGAACGTAATGGCCTTGTAGGGGCAAAGGTCCAGACAGGTCTTGCAGCCGGAGCAGAAGGATTCGTCCACCCAGGCGATGGTCGGGGCAATGGTCACCTCCCCGGCGCTCATCAGCGCAAGGGCCTCCGCTGCGGCGGCGTTGGCATGGGCAACCGTGTCTGGGATATCGCGTGGCGCCTGGCAATTCCCGGCGAGGAAGATACCGTCGGTGTTGGTGTGGAAGGGACGCAGTTTCGGGTGGGCCTCCATGAAAAAGCCGTCCGAGCTGCGGCTGATGCCAAATGTCTGGGCCACCTGCGCCGTGTCGGGCTGGGACACGATGCCTGCGCCCAGGATCACCATGTCCACCGTGGCTGCCACGGGCCGGCCCAGGTTCGTGTCCTCGGCCTTGACGGTCAGCCTGCCATCCGCCTCGACCATGACCTCCGTGCCCCGACCGCGGATCATGATCACGCCCTCTTCCTGGATGCGCTCGTAGAACTCCTCATAGCCCTTGCCGTAGGTGCGCATGTCCATGTAGAACTCGAACACCTCGGCGTCAGTCTTGTCGCGAACCAGATGGGCCTGCTTGAGAGCATACATGCAGCAGACGCGCGAGCAGTGCTCGTTGCTATGCTTATCGCGGCTGCCCACGCAGTGGATGATGGCCACGCGCTCCGGTTTCTTGCCATCGGCAGTCAGGATCTGGCCCCCCGTCACTCCGGCCGAGTTGCTCATCCGCTCGAACTCGATGCCGCTGATGACGTTAGGGGAGCGGCAAAAGGCGTACTGCTCAAGCTGCAGCGGATCAAAGTTGGAGAAACCGGTGGCGAGGATGATCGCGCCCACATCCAGGTCTACGAATTCATCCTCGTCCGCAAAGTTGATGGCGTCCGCCTCGCAGAGCATCTCACATACCCCGCATCCTTGCTCCATGCCGAGCTCGCCGGTGCGAAAGTGAATACACACGTCGGTATCAATCACCGGCACGCGGGGTACTGCCTGGAGCGAGGGCACGTGGATGGCCGAAGCCGGGCCGAGGGGCAGCTCCTCATAGATCGCCGCCTCCTCACCCACGATGCGGATTGCGCCCGTGGGACAGACGATGGCGCAGGCTCCGCAGCCAACGCAGACGTCCGTCTCCTCGAGGAATGGTGGTCCAACGACGCGCGTGATGCCCCGACTGGAGAAGTTGATGGCGCCGGTGCCAACCAACTCGTTGCAGACCCGCACGCACAGACCGCACAGGATGCAATTCTCATCGGGATCCTCGGTCTTGAAGCGCGATTTGTCGATGCCGTACTCGCGGGCCAGATCCTGGATCACCGGGACCTTGGGACAGCGCGCAAGCATCATCTCCAGGATCAAGCGCCTGGCCCTCACCGCGCCCTCAGACATGGTTTCAACTTCTATATCCTCCCGGGCAGGATAGGTGCAGGCCGTCTCAAGCGACACACGGCGGCCCCACCGAACCTCGACGGTGCAAAGCCGGCAAGCGCCGTAGGGTTCCAGCGCCGGGTGGTAGCAGAGGGTGGGAATCTTGATACCTGCTCGCCGGGCCACCTCCAGGATGGTCTCTTCCTGCTCCGCTTTGACTTCCTGGCCATCTATCTTGAATCGGATCATGCGACTCCCTCCTCTAGCGTACGATGATCGCATCCGACGGGCATACTTCGCGACAGATCCCGCAGCGGAGGCACAGATCGGCGTCGATCACGTGGAGTTCCTTCCTCTCGCCGGTGATCGCCCCATGGGGGCACTTTTGGGCACATAGGGTACAGCCCTTGCACAACTCGGCGTCGATGGTGAAGGTTATCAGCGCCCGACAGACGCCAGCCGGGCACTGTTTGTCGCGGATGTGGGCGTTGTACTCATCGCGGAAGTAGCGGATGGTGGAAAGAACCGGGTTGGGCGCTGACTTGCCCAGGCCACACAGCGAGGTCTGCTGGACCACCGTTGCCAGTTCTTCCAGCAGCTCAAGATCGCCCTCCTCGCCCTCGCCCTTGGTGATGCCGGTCAGGATTTCCAGCATCTGCTTGATGCCTTCCCGGCAGGCCGTGCACTTGCCGCAGGACTCGTCCTTGAGAAAGTCGATAAAGTAGCGGGCCACGTCGACCATGCAGGTGCGCTCGTCCATGACGATCATGCCGCCGGAGCCCATCATGGAGCCTGCCTCGGTAAGTTGCTCGAAATCGACCGGCAGATCCAGGAGGCTCTCGGGGATGCAGCCCCCCGACGGACCACCCGTCTGCACTGCTTTGAAGCCCCTGTTCTTGAGGATGCCGCCGCCGATGTCGTAGATAATCTCTCGCATGGGCGTGCCCATGGGTACTTCTATCAGACCTGTGTTCTGAATCTTGCCCACCAGAGAAAAGACCTTGGTCCCTTTGCTGCGCCCCGTGCCGATCCCAGCGTACCAGTCGCCGCCGTGCTCGATCACTATCGGCACATTGGCCCAGGTTTCCACGTTGTTCAGGGCGGTTGGCAGATCCCAGAGCCCCTTGTGAGTGGCGTGCACGTGCTTGGGCCGGGGTTCGCCCACGCGACCCTCTACTGAGGCCATGAGCGCGCTCGACTCGCCGCACACAAAGGCCCCTGCCCCCTTGACGATCTTGACGTCGAAATCAAAGCCGGAGTTGCGGATGTTCTGCCCAAGGTACTGCCGCTCCCTGGCCTGCTTGATGGCGATCTCTAGACGCTTCACCGCCAGGGGGTATTCGTTGCGGACGTAGATATAGCCCTGCTGCGCGCCGATGGCATAGGCGCCGATCAGCATTCCTTCCAGGACGCTGTGGGGATTGCCCTCCATGATGCTGCGATCCATAAAGGCGCCCGGGTCGCCTTCGTCGCCATTGGCGATGACGATCTTTCTGTCACCGGGCGCCTTGGCCGTGAATTCCCACTTGAGCCCGGTGAGAAAACCGGCACCACCCCGCCCACGCAGTCCCGAGTCCTTCAGCTCAGAGATGACCTGCTCGGGCGTCATCTGCCCGAGGGCCTTTTCGAAGGACTGGTAACCGCCCACAGCGAGGTAGTCGTCGATCGACTCGGGGTCGATATGGCCATTGTGTCGAAGCACCAAACGCGTCTGCTTGCTGTAAAAGTCCACGTCCTGATAGCGAGGGATCCGCTTCTTGGTGACGGGGTGGCGGTACAGCAAACTGTTCACCAGGTCGCCTGTGGCCAACGATTCGGCGATACTGCCGACGTCCTTGGCCTGGACCCTCAGGTAGAGGATGCCGTCTGGTTCAACGGTGACAATGGGACCGACCTCGCATAGCCCGTGACAGCCAGTGCGCTTGACCACGACCGGCAGACCCAATCGGGCCACTTCAGCCTCTATCAGCGACTGCAACTGATCGGAGCGATGGGC
>JBFFCR010000075.1:0-12053 GCA_041559855.1 Anaerolineae bacterium
CTGGCACTACGAGCGCACCGATGGCATGGTCTGGTGGGACGCGATGCTGCAGATCTATACGCCTGAACAGATGGAGCAATCTGTCGGCTGGGAAGTCAGCCTGAACAGGGCACAGACCCAAGACATGATGGTCAGTAAGGGCATCCCCACCCCATCACCCTGATCCTGGTGCCCAACACCGGAGGAGCCATGGACGAGATCGGTCATCGCTACTTGCAGTTGGCCCTGAATCTGGATCACCATTTCGAGGGATTTGTAGACGCGTATTTTGGTCCGCCAGAGCTCAAGGCCGGGATCCAGGCAGCTGCCCCCCGACCGCTGGGAGCGCTGGGCGATGATGTTCAGCAGCTTTTGGAGGCCATTGAAGTAGGCGAGATGGACGCCGCACGCCAGGGCTTTCTGACCAAACAGGTCCAGGCCATGGCCGCCGTCATCCGCAGGCTGTCGGGCGACGAGATCGACTTTGTCACGGAGGTCGAGCTCTACTTCGACATCACCCCGGTGATGGCAGACGAGTCTGCTTTTGAGGCGGCCCATGCCGCAATGGACAAGCTCCTGCCCGGGGATGGCTCTCTGATCGAGCGTCTGGCAGCATGGAGGAAGCGACTGGAACTCGAGCCGGCACAGATTCTCCCCGTATTCGAGATGACGCTCCGCGAGACACGCCGCCGCACACAGGCTCTCTTTTGCCTGCCGCCGGGAGAGGATCTGACCCTGCACCTGGTGAAAGACGAACCGTGGGGAGCCTACAACTGGTATCTCGGCGGCTATTGCTCACGCGTCGAGATTAACACCGACCTGCCAGTCCGCGTCGACTCGGCCGTGCCGCTGATCGCCCACGAGGCGTATCCGGGGCACCACACCGAGCATGCCATCAAGGAACAGCACCTCTACCGGCAGCTGAAGCGTGCAGAGCACGCCGTCCAGTTGCTGCTGGCCCCCGAGTGCGTCATCTCGGAGGGTATCGGCGACAGCGCGCAGCAGATGCTTTTTGACGATAGCGAACTGGCGGCCTTTCTCCGCGATCAGTTGTACCCACTTGCGGGCCTGGCGGATCTGGACGTGGAAAAGCAGATCCACCTGGGGCGCGCTGCGGAGGCATTGAGGGGTGTGGCCGGCAACGCGGCCCTTCTTCTCCACCACAATGGGCTCGCGCCGGACCAGGTCCAGCGCTATATCGAACGCTACGGTCTGCGCACGCCTGAAGAGGCGTCCCACAGCATGAAATCTCTGAGCAATCCCCTCTTCCGTTCTTACGTGTTCAACTATGCCATGGGAAAGGCGCTGCTGGCTCCACTACTCAAGGGGCCCGATGCCCCGGCCAGCTTTGCGCGGCTGCTAAGCGATCCGTTGACCCCATCACAGGTCCGCGACTTGCTGGCCCAGAACAGCCCCAGGGACGTCTAGCTTGGAGGGTGCAGCCGGTAACCAACTCCTCGCTCAGTTACTATCAGCCTCGGATTGCTGGGATCTGCCTCAAGCTTCTGCCGAAGATAGGCAAGGTGCACATCCAGGGCCCGTGTGCTATCGCGTTCCGTGGTCCGCCAGACTCGGCGGAACAACTCCTCCCTGGAAACAACCTGCCCTGAGCGCTCCATGAGAAGCGCAAGGATGCGGCACGCGAGTGGACGCAGCCGGTAGGCCACTCCATTCACCTGAAGCCGTCGCTCCACGGTGTCAAGGCTCATGCTATCCCCACAGACGATGTTGGCTGCATGATTGATCAGGGTGGCATCAATCAGGTCCACAAACTCCTCGAGCTGATAGGGTCGCAGCACTACGGCATCAGCGTGTGCAACACCGTCCTGCCCTTTGCGAGCCAGAACCAGCACCGGAACCTGAAACCTATCCTTCAGCCGCGCAATGCTCCGCTTCCCTCCAGAACTGGGTAGCTCGAGGACCAGCAACGAAGGTACGAGATCTAGCTCCAGAGCCTGTCTGGTGTTAGGTGCCCAGCGGAGGACATACCGAGACGCATCAAGAGCACTCTGTAGGTGCTTGACCACTGATTGTGCTCGGGCGATAAGCAACAGGATCTTGGGCTCCATCTCTCCATGTACCGTGCAGCGTGGTGAAAGACGACAGCGGACTAGGGCATTATACCGGCTGAAGGACGGCCTGTCAATCCTGCAAGAGTGCCAATCGCGGCGCAGGTGAACCCTCAAGCACTTGTGGTTATCAGCCATCTCACACCTACATCTAGTATGTGTGCGGCGTGCCCTGGAACAAGGCTGCCGCCGGTTTCTCCCCTTAGCTGGATAGGCAGAGGGCCCGGTTCGGACCCGTTCCCCTTTCACCCTGCACGCCATCTACCCGCTTCTCCATCGTCTCGACCACCATCGCGCGGGGAGCAACGGGCACAATGCGCATGTCATTCTTCCAGACCGCCAGTTGACGGATGGACTACCCTGTGCTATACTGCATTCACGCTTTCCCAACACAAAGCCATCCAAGGAGGATACGTTATGTCACCCGCAGTTCAAGACATGCTGAAGAAGATGCCTGACGCCTTTCTGCCCGCCAAAGCTGGTGATGCCAAGGCAATGATCCAACTGGATCTGACCGGCGAAGAGGGCGGCGCGTGGCTTCTGGACATAGCCGACGGCAAGTGTGCCGTGAGAGAGGAGAAAAGCTCGAACGCTGACGTCACAGTCACGATGGACGCTAACGACTTTGTAGCCCTATACTCCAACAAGCTCAATCCTGTGCAGGCATTCATGAGCGGGCGGATCAAGGTTACGGGGAATGTCGGAATGGTGATGCAGTTGCTGAACTGGTTCGACCGGTAGCTGGCATGCCCGAATCGCCACCAGACTCACTGTCCGATAGGCCCGACCGGTTGGGCGTCTCCGGTCCGCAGCCTGCCCTAACCACTAGAAAACACCGAGAGCTAAGGGCGGCCCAACCCTTAGCTCTCAATCAAAAGGAGGAGAAGAATTCCCACAATTGGCATGGCCCACATGTGACCTCCCCAATCGCACCCGCCCCTGCGGGGCTATGGGCGAGGATGACGCTCGCCCGCCATGAACCATGCCAGTTGCTCAACGCTATCGTACCACAAACCCGTTCGCTCTGCTGGACGCATGCTATACGCTTGCCCTACGCTGGATACGCCCTGCGACAGTCCCGGAAGCGTGACGGTTGGCTTCCCCAGCACCCAGCCGCTGGCAGCGAGTCAAGGAATGTGGTACAATGGGGTGGAAAGGAGTGCACATGACACAGTCCATCGTCGTAGTACGCCTAACTCGGAATCTGCGCTACAAACTGACCTACGTTCAGATCTTTGAGTCGTTTCTGGAAGCCGAGCCTGAACCCGTCGTCAGCGACCTCCTCAAAGCACTGATACAGGCCCAGCACTCGGCAATCGCTCCCCTTTCCCGATACCTTAGGCACCTGGACGTGCAGGCGCAGGAATTGGAGCTTGACACAAAACTGCTCAAGCACGCGGCCGAGCGCGACAGCGTCAAGGCTCAGTTGAGGTTCATCTTTGATGGCCTCAAGCGCGCCGTGTCCTGGTACAGCACGCAGTTGACTGACAAGCAGATGACTGCTGATGCCGAGCTGCGCAGCCTGCTCATCGAACTCGGGGAGCTCGATGCAGCGAAACTTTGGCGAACGGAAGCAATCATGCGCATGATGCGTGTCCCTACGTCAGCCAAAGACAAGGCATGGGATGACCAGCAACACTCCCGTTCGCAACCAACCGAAGCCGAGTGGCAGCCTCGTTTGGTGGAAGACGTCGGCCGTTCCGATTGGGAGAACAGATGGCGCAGCAAGTGGCAGAAGCCGGATCGGCGCCGCTGAGACGAGCGCGCCGGTGCCTCAGGCGATTCCGAGTGTGCCGCGCCTGACTTCGTGGCTCTCGACACGATTCCGAGCACATCTAGGACCGTTTGACCCAGAGAGGAGGAATAAGCAACATGGATCTCAATACCATCGGTGTAGTTGGCTGCGGCCTTATGGGCTCTGGCATAGCCGAGATCTGTGCCCGGGCTGGCTACAATGTTGTCGTCAGGGAGATCAACGACAGCTTGCTGGAAAACGGGCTGGGCCGCATCCAGCAATCGCTGGGCAAGGCCGTTGCCCGTGGCAAGCTCAGCCAGGAGCAAGCCGAGGACACACTGGGACGCATCCGGGGCACGCTGGATCTTGCAGACTTTGGCGACTGCGACTTGGTCGTAGAAGCTGCCATCGAGAACATGGATCTCAAAAAGGAGATCTTTGCCAAACTTGACAGATTACTGCCTGCCTACGCGATCCTTTCCAGCAACACTTCCTCTCTGTGCATCACCGAGATGGCAAGTGTCACGCAGCGAGGCGATAGGGTCCTGGGCATTCACTTTTTCAACCCCGTACCTGTCATGCCCCTGATCGAGTTCGTGCGTACGATCCTCACCAGTGACGAGACCATGGCGATCGCGCATCAATTTGGCGCATCCCTCGGGAAGACCATGGTCACAGCCAAGGACACGCCCGGATTTATCGTGAACCGCCTACTCATTCCCTACCTACTACAGGCAATACAAGTCTATGAGGACGGGCTCGCCAGTAGAGAGGACATAGACGCGGGCATAAAGCTCGGTCTCGCCCACCCCATGGGCCCACTCACACTCTTGGACTTTGTCGGCCTGGACACGACTCTGTTCATTGCCGACGCCATGTACGAGGAGTACAAGGACTCCCGGTATGCTGCACCACCGTTGCTCCGGCGCATGGTGCTGGCCGGGCAGCTTGGCCGTAAGAGCGGAAAAGGCTTCTACGACTACACCTAGCACATGCTGACTGCCGGCTCTCTGGCCTGGTGAGATTGCGAACGTGTAAGTGAACGCCCCCTGTGCCTTTCCGGACGAGCAAAGGGGCGTTCGTTGAAGCCCTCAGAGGAAGGAAAGACGCATTTCTGCTGCCGTGCCGATGATTCGCGCCCAGGCACTCACCAAGATCTATAGATCAACACCTGCGCTCGATCAGGTCTCCTTGGAGATCCCGCCCGGCGCAGTCTTTGGCATCTTGGGACCGAATGGCGCAGGCAAGACCACACTCCTTCGGATCGTAATGGGCTTTGTCTTTCCTACTTCCGGGACCATTGACCGGGGAGATTTGTCCGCTGCTTGCATCGGTTACCTCCCTGAGCGCGCCTTCTACCCCCTCCGATTCTCAATTGGCGATTATCTGAGCACGCAAGCCCGGTTAGCGGGGCTCACCGGCGCGTCACAACGCGATACGGTGGCTCGCCTTCTGCATCAGGTGAGCTTGGCCGGCGTTGCCGGTCAGCGGATGGGCACCTGCTCGCGTGGCATGCTCCAGCGACTCGGGCTGGCCCAGGCCTTGCTGGGGGATCCCAACCTACTCGTTCTCGACGAACCGGCCCTCGGGCTTGATCCTGCTGGTCAGGTATTCATGCGTGAGCAAATTGCAGCCCTTGGTCGGGCCGGCAAAGCGGTGCTATTGTCCAGCCATCATCTGGACGAGGTAACCCGTGTTTGCAGCCACGTCGCCTTGCTGAGCCAGGGACGCGTCGTCCGCTCCGGTCCCCTTGCCTCTATCCTGGCACCCCGCGCCCAGATTGTCATTGGTACCGGCCCGATTCCGGCCGAACTTGCCCAGCATCTTGGCGCTCAATATCCAGGGATCACCATTGGGGCACTAGAGATCAAGCTGGAAGGCAAGGCCACCGCCCACAAGGCCGAAATCCTGCAGATCCTTCTGGAACAAGGTGTGGATGTTCGCCAGCTCTCTGAACTGCACAATACTCTCGAGGAAGTGTTTATGGAGGCCACAGCTCCGTGAAACGCACTCTCGTTCTGACCTCCTTTCTGATCCGCGACCTTTCCCGCACCTTGGCGGCTATTGTGCCTCTAGCCACAACCTTGGCCTTTGGCATCATCGCCTTTGAATATGGCATGGATCAGGCTCAGTTCATAACAGTCGCAGGCATTGGCATGAGTGCCATCTGCCTGGCCACCGGCCTGGTGCTTGCCAGCCGGTCCAATCGGGCATCATCCTATCTCTTTGTGACTCGGTTGCGCCGGCGTTCCGAGCTCCTGGTGGCACTGCTCCTCAGCAACCTTGCCATCACGGCGACTTTGGCCCTTCTCATGACTACGGCCAACCTGGCCACTGGCAGGCTTGCGCTGGGCTTTCCATCTGCCTTGTGGATCCTGCCCACCTGGTTGCCGCTGTGGCTTCTGGCCGCGGCCCTCGCCCTGCTCCTTTCAGGCCTTGTGGCGCGGCGAGGTTCTCACATCGTTGGATATGTGCTCCTGGCGGCACTTCTCATCGCCAACGACCGCAAGGCATTTCTCATCCGCCATGGCATGGACTGGGTGGCCCAGGGTGTGGGCACCATCGTCTCGCCCGTGGGAAAGCTATTGGCACAAGCATCCGCCGGCATCCACGGCAACACATTCATCCTTGCCTGGGCACTGACCTGTGCCTATGCCATTTCGATCTTTGCACTTGCAGCTACGCTTTTCAAGAGCAAGGACCTACTTTGGTCGGAGTAGAAATGGGTTCGACTGCCCCGAATCCGACAGCGTTCTGGAGCAATCCATGATTGCACATGAAATGTAGACATCACAGCACAGGACCTGGATTATGGACGACAGCAGACTGAGTTTTCCAGAGCGATTCCTGTGGGGCACAGCTACCGCTGCTCACCAGGTCGAGGGCAACAACACCAACAACGATTGGGCGAGTTTCGAGCAGCAGCCTGGCGCGATCTGGCACGGTGATCGCAGCGGCATTGCCTGTGACTGGTGGCGCAATGCCGAGCGGGACTTTGATCTCATGGCAGAGATGGGACACAACACCCACCGGCTCTCCGTAGAATGGAGTCGCATCGAGCCGGAGGAGGGGGCTTTTGACCCGTCTGCTATGCGGCGCTACCGCGAAATGCTGCAAGGCCTGCACAATCGGGGCATCGAGCCAATGGTCACCCTCTCTCACTTCACAACCCCGCTCTGGTTGGCCCGCCAGGGCGGATGGTCTAACCCTGTTGTTGTTGACCACTTCCGGCGCTTTGTGCTGCATACCGCCGACCAGTTGGGCGACCTCGTGACCTTGTGGTGTACCATCAACGAGCCGAACGTCTATGCGGCCTTTGGGTACGCGCTCGGCGAACACTCGCCCGGAGAAAAGTCACCTGGCCTCTACTTCCGTGTCCTGGCCTACCAGCTCAAAGCCCACGCAGCGGCTTACCGGGCCATCCATGCACTCGATGGAAGCGCCCAGGTTGGGCTGGTCAAGAACGTCCAGATCTTTGAGCCACTCCATCCGACCAACCGAGCCGAAGCAGCACTCGCCAGGCTTCTCGATGTTATGTTCAACGAACTCACCCTGCGCGCCGTAGTTGACGGGCGCCTGCGATTTCCCCTCAGCTCAAGCTTGGCGACCCACGGGCCACTGGTCGACAGCGTAGACTTCTGGGGCGTCAACTACTACCAGCGCCAGAGAGTGAGCCTGACCCGCCAGGATGGAGGTCGGTTGAGCGTCTTGCAGCCCACACCCGGTGCTCCGGTCAGCGACTCGGGGCGCAATGGAACCTATGGCGAGATCTACCCCTCCGGCATCTATCGAGTGCTGGACAGAATGCGCCAATACGGCAAACCGATCTATGTCACTGAAAACGGGTTGCCCGATGATGACGACGACCTTCGCCCAGGGTTCCTGGTCCGGCATTTGGCCCATGTGCACCGTGCCATCAGCAAAGGTGCGGATGTTCGCGGCTACTATCACTGGTCGTTTACAGACAACTTTGAATGGGCGGAGGGCTGGGCACTCCGCTTCGGCTTGGTCGCCCTCGACCACAATACACAAGTCCGCACGTCGCGTCCCAGCGCCAGGCTCTTCTCCGACATTGTCGGTGCCAACGCCCTCTCACGCAGCCAGGTTGCTGCCTATGCACCCGAACTCCTTGCGGACCTTTTCCCCCATGACTGACGTCCTGGAATTCGCCGAGACAACTGCGCGTGCGGCGGGGCAACTCCTCTGTCGCCTGTACCGGCAGCATCACTCTGTACGCACCAAGTCCAGCGACATCGACATCGTGACCGAGGCAGATGTCGCTGCTGAGCAACTCATCGTGAGTGCGATTCAGGAGGCATTCCCTTCCCATCGCGTCTATTCAGAGGAGGGCCAGGGCAACGCCAAGTCGCTTGCTGCCGCAGACTCTCCGCTCTGGCTGGTAGACCCGCTGGACGGCACCGTGAACTATGCTCACGGATACCCTGCTTGGGCCGTTTCTCTTGCTCTGTCAGAAAGCGGCCAGGTGGTCGTGGCTGTCACCTTTGACCCTCTGCGCGACGAGATCTTTACGGCCCAGTGCGACAAGGGAGCGCGGTGCAACGGCGAGCGAATCAGCGTGTCAAGTGTCTCCGAGATGCATCAGGCACTTGTGGCTACGGGCTTTGCCTACAGGCGAGCGACCCTGGCTGACAACAACCTGGCCGAGTTTTCCATCATGATGCCCCGGGTGCAGGGCCTGAGGAGGGCAGGCGCGGCCGTCCTCGATCTTGCCCATTTGGCATGCGGGCGTCTGGACGGGTATTGGGAAATGCATCTCCATCCTTGGGACTGGGCCGCAGGTTGGCTACTGGTACGAGAGGCCGGAGGCCAGGTCACTGACAGGGAGGGCCGGCCCTGGTCGCTGACTTCAGGCGATATGGTGGCGAGCAACGGTCTGCTTCACAGAGACCTGCTGTCCCGTCTCGCCCGAGCGCGCTCGCAGGAATAGTCTGCTTGCTGGCGAAACCGATCCGTGCTCACCATGACATGGGTCTATTCCAGGAGATCGATGAAGGTCTTCAGGATCCAGGCCGTCGCTCCCCATATCACGTGCGGCCCATAGTCCCAGAATAGCACGTCGTGGAGTCGGCCATTGTATTCCACCTGCCCTACGCGCACGCTATCGGGCTGACGCAGAAAAGTGAGCGGCACCTCTACCACAGCAGCAACTTCATGGTGGTTCAGGCGGTAAGGGCCAGAATAGTGCACGATACCGACAAAGGGTGTCACCGCAAAGTCTGTTACGGTCTGAAGATCATCCAGGGCACCCAGCACTTCGACTGCATCCGGGGGCAAGCCTATCTCCTCATGTGCCTCGCGCAGAGCAGTCGTCTCCAGCGTAGAGTCCTCGGGGTCACATGCCCCGCCAGGAAAGGAAATCTGTCCTTTATGATGCTCCACCCGATCGGTGCGCACAGTAACAAGCACGTGCCATCCGTTGTCCCTATATACCAGAGGGAGCAAGACCGCAGCACAAGTCAAGGACGGATCATCCAACTCAACACGGGACCGGGAGGACAGGGCGGCCTGGATCAGCCGTCTCAGATCGCGGAAACGCGCGTCGGCGCCCATGGTGCTTTGATGCATGCCGTTGCCCGTCATCCGCTTCTGCGCTGCCTCCATCTCGCTCACCCTACGCGCCTTGCCACCAGCAGTGTAAAGTCGTCAGACTGCACTTCATCCCCCGCAAAGGCTGCGATAGCTCCGTTGATGCTCTGGACGAGCTCCTCGGCTGACTCGTGCCTGTGCTCCCGTACCAGTTCTTTCAGACGCGCGAGACCAAAAAACTCCTGTTCGCCGTTCAACGAGTCAGTTACACCATCTGTGTACAGCACAAGCGCATCGCCGCGCCCCAGATGAGATCCATACTCCTCAAAACGCTCATTCGGCAGGATGCCTAGCGCCATACCGGGCACGCGCAGTTCCTCTGAGATGCCCTCTTCGCGACGCACCACCAACGGAGGCATGTGCCCCGCGTTCACGTACTCGATGTCGCCCGACCAGGGATGGAGAATGACATAGAACAACGTCACAAAGAGACCAGAACGAGCATCAGCAAGGATCAGGTCATTGGTGCGCGCAACCGCGTCGGAAGGCGGGCGCCCGTCCATGCTAACTGTCCGCAGCAACGTGCGGGAGAGCGCCATAAACAAGGCTGCCGGCACTCCCTTGTCTGCGACGTCGGCAACAACCAAACCCATGCGACCTACTTCTCCTTCATCCTCCAGCCGCGCTGGCAGAGGAATAAAGTCATAGAAATCGCCACTAACCTCCCGAGCCGAACGCCATGTTGCGGCAAGTTCCCAGCCCGGCACCATAGGGCAGGACTCGGGTAGAAAGCTCGCCTGTATCCGTGTGGCTACCTCCAATTCCTGCTTGATCCGCTCCTGCTCAGCGGCTTCTCGAAGCAATCTAGCGTTCTCAACCGCCATAGCCGCTTGACCGGCAATTCCGCTCAGTATGGCCATCAGTCGCTGTGTCGAACGATGTTCCGGTCCAGCATAGTCCACCAGCATGACCCCCAACAAATCCCCCTTCGAGGCCACGGCAAAAGCGAGCAAAGCATCCCGTCTGAGCACTGAGCCAATCCCAGCCCACTCTGAGCTGCCATCCGGGCCCACGACCGTCTGTCCCGACTCGAGCGCGTGCACGAGCGCGCTCTCACGAGGGATGCGCAGTTGGCCCAAGGCAGAGCGCTCCTCTCGTCCCAGTCCATATTGCTGATACGGGACCAGATACGCGGCATCTTGGTCCCACAGGAGAATCGCGCAGGTTTCCACCCCCACTAGGATCGGCGTGATCCGCACCACCGTTGCCAGCGTCTGCTCTAGGTCAGTAGAACGGCCCACTGCCTCGGCAACCTGCAGAAGGGCCATCGAAACATAGGCCTCTTCACGTTGCGCCTCGACAAGCCGCGCGCTCTGGAGGACCAGAGCGGCCTGGTTCGCAATGCCCGATAGCATGTTGACCAACTGCTCACTGAAGTGGTGAGCCCGCCCCGCATAATCCACGAGCATGGCACCCAGCAGCTCCCCTTGTGCAAGCAGAGGAAGCAACACTATCTCCTGTATCCCGTACATCTCTGCCAGTGACGGCGGAACTAGCCCCTCGTCGCGGGTCGCGTTCACGAGCAGAGGGCGCTTGTCCCACCTAAGTAGGTCCAGGGCTGGAAGCACGCCAGGCGTGAATGCGCTCTGCTCAAACGTATCGCGCAACTCTGAGGCCAATCCATAGCTCTGGGAGGGTGTGAACGTCTCGGTGTCCGCGTCCCACAGCAGAATACTGCAGCGGTCCACCCCTGCCAGGATCGGCGTCAGGCGGCATATGGACGTTAGCACCGCGTCCATGTCCGACACCTGGCTCATAGCATCCGCCACCTGCAGTAGCGCAGTCGAAAGCCAAGCTTGCTGCCGCTCTGCCTCATAAAGCCTGGCTTCCTGGATCGCAATAGCTATCTGAGATCCAAGGGTCTGGAGAATGAACAGGTCGTCTGGGCCAAAGGCATCAAGCTGGTCGCTCTGCACATCCAGGACGCCTACCAGATCAGCATCGAGGAGTACTGGCACTGCGAGCTCAGATCGAGTCCCTTCCAAGGCATCGACGCACCGGTAGCGAGGCTCATTTTCCACGTCATTGACCGTGACGGGTTCCCCGCGAGCCGCCACCCATCCCACGAGGCCCTGTTCCCATTCCACCTCGGGGGCAACGTCCTGTTCTCCGGCACTCGAGCTGGCTCCGAACACCACGCTCCTGCGGTCTCGGTCAACAGAGTATATGGCTACGTGATAGTAGCCGAAACTCGCACGAATGAGCTGTACGACGCGCTCAAAGAGCTCCGGCAACTCCAGCGTAGCCGTGATCTGGCGAGTGACCTGGCCGATGGTCTCTAGCTGCCCCGCCCTCTTTTGCTCTTGGGCATACAGGCGTGCCTTCTGAATGGCAAGAGCTGCCTGATTCGCCATCGCTGATAGAACCTTCTGATCACTCGCCCCATACGCGTTACGCCGGTAGGATTGCACCGACATGGTGCCAATCACGGTCTCGCCAGCCATGAGAGGAACAAACAACGCAGAACGCGGAGGATTGTCTGATATATACGCGGGACGTGCTGGAAGCGAAGCCTCTTCCTTTTCAAAGTCCTTGACCAGAATCGGCTGTCCCGACTCCCGCAGCCAATTCACCAGACCGACCCCCGGCGCCATACTGAACGTTCGCGAGGGTGCGCGTTCTCCGTTGCGAATCCAGAGCTTGATGGTATACTCTGCCCCTTC
>JBFFCR010000076.1:0-12033 GCA_041559855.1 Anaerolineae bacterium
AGTATGCCGAGGATGTCGGCCTGATCACCGGGCTACAGACCAACGGGCGCAAGCTGCGCGACCGGGAGTACCTGGACCAACTGCTGCTCGCCGGGCTGGATCATATCCAGATCACGTTGGAAAGCCACGAGGCAGTGATCCACGATCGCATGGTAGGCGTCGAAGGAGCATGGCAGGAGACGGTGGAGGGCATCAAAACCGTGGTCGATGCCGACGTCTATATGATGACCAACACGACGATGACCACCGAGAACGTGGGCGGTATCGAGGAGACCATCGCCTTTGCGGCATCGCTGGGCGTGCCGACCTTTGGCTGCAACAGCCTCATCTACTCCGGCTCTGCTGTGGCAGTGGGCAGCGGTATCGCCGAGGGCGAACTGGGCCCCATCCTGGAGCGGGTGAAGGAGGCCACGCAGGAAGCTCACATGCGCCTGATCTGGTACACGCCAACGCAATATTGTGAGTTCGACCCGGTGGGGATGGAGTTGGGCATCAAGGGCTGCACTGCTGCCAGGTATAACATGTGCGTCGAGCCCAACGGCGACGTGATCCCCTGCCAGAGCTACTTTGTGTCGCTGGGCAACATCCTAACCGAGCCATGGGACCGGATCTGGGAGCATGAGCTGGCCCGCTATCTGCGAAACCGCGACTTTATGATGGAGAAATGCCACGAGTGTCCCGACCAGGTTCTGTGCGGGGGCGGATGCCCACTCTATGCCCAGCATCACGAGGAGTGAGGAAACGGGCAGCGTCCACCTGACGATAGTGTATGGCCTCCCGGCTGGATCAGCCGGGAGGCCGTTTTGATCACGGGATTGGCGCAGCTGCGGTCTGGCTGGAGCCCCTATTCCTCGTCCAGGCGCAGCACGCTCATAAAGGCGTCCTGAGGGACCTCCACCTGGCCGATCATCTTCATGCGCTTTTTGCCCTTCTTTTGCTTTTCGAGGAGCTTGCGCTTGCGGGTGACGTCGCCACCGTAGCATTTGGCCAGCACGTCCTTGCGCAGCGCCTTGACGTTGGCCCGGCTGATCACCCGGCTGCCCAGAGCGGCCTGGATGGCCACATCGAACAACTGCCGCGGGATCACTCGCTTCAACCTGCTCACCAGGCGCTGGCCCTTGTGGTACGCCTGGTCGCGGTGGACGATGATCGACAGCGCATCCACTGGCTGGCCCGCGACAAGCACGTCCAGCTTGACCAGGTCGCCGGGCCGGTAGCCGACTGGAGCATAGTCCAGCGAGGCGTAGCCCCTGGTCCGGCTCTTCAACTGGTCGTAGAAGTCCACCAGGATCTCGACGAGCGGGATTTCGTAGGTCAGGAGCACCCGCTTGGCATCCAGGTACTCCATCTTGCTCATCTCCCCCCGCCGCTTGATCACCAGGTCCATGACGGGGCCGATATGCTCAGCCGGGGTAAAGATCTGGATCTTCATCCAGGGCTCCTCGATCCCGTCGATCAGGGTCTCGGCGGGCAACTCGGCAGGGTTGTCCACGGCGATCACGGTGCCATCGGTGAGGAGCACCTGGTACTCGACGCTGGGCGAGGTGAACACAATGTCCAGGTCATACTCGCGCTCCAGCCGCTCCTGGATGATGTCCATATGAAAGAGTCCGAGGAAGCCGCAGCGGAAGCCAAAGCCCAGGGCATGGGACGTTTCAGGCTCGTAGATCAGCGACGCATCGTTCAACTGAAGCTTGGCCAGCGCATCGCGCAACAGCGTATAATCCTCCCCCTCGGCGGGATAGAGGCCGGCAAAGACCATCGGCTTGGCGGGGCCATATCCCGGCAACGGCGCGCCAGCAGGCTGACCCGCCAGGGTGAGGGTGTCGCCCACGCGGCAATCCTGCAAGGTCTTGAGGCCGGTAGCCACATAGCCCACCTCGCCGGCGCTCAGCGTCTCGCAGGGAACCATGCCGGGACGGAACGCGCCGAGCTCGATCGGCTCCACGCGGCGCTGGTTGGACATCAACAGGAGGGGATCGTCCAGGCGGAGCACGCCGTCGACGACGCGGACATAGGCGACCACGCCTTTGTATGAATCATAGTGAGAATCAAAAATGAGCGCCCGCAGCGGCTGCTCCGGCTTGCCCTGGGGCGGCGGGACGCGCTCGACGACGGTCTGCAGCACGTCATCGGCGCCGGTGCCCGCCTTGGCCGAGGTATAGATGGCGTCTTCGGCGGGGATGGCCAGCAGGTCTTCCAGCTCCTGCGCGACCTCCTCCGGGCGGGCCGAGACCAGGTCGATCTTGTTGATGACCGGCACGATGGTCAGGTTCGCGTCGAGGGCCAGGTAGAGGTTGGCCAGGGTCTGGGCCTGGACCCCCTGGCTGGCGTCGACGACGAGTAGCGCCCCCTCGCAGGCAGCCAGGGCGCGGCTCACCTCGTAGGTAAAGTCTACGTGCCCCGGCGTGTCGATCAGGTTCAGCTCATACTCGCGACCATCGGCAGACCTGTAGGCCATGCGCACGGCCGAGGCCTTGATCGTCACACCCTTTTCGCGCTCAAGGTCCATCGTGTCCAGGACCTGGGCCACCATGTCACGCTGGCTTACCGTGCCGGTGCGCTCCAGCAAGCGGTCGGCAAGGGTGCTCTTGCCATGGTCTATATGGGCGATGATACAGAAATTGCGGATCTGCTGCTGTTCCATAAGCTCACATTGGATAGTGCGCCAGGAGATCTCTCGTCGCTTGCGCTCCTAATGACATCATCTTCACCCTGCTAAGGCCGGACCACAGTCCGGCCTTGGGCGTCCAGGCGCGGACTGTAGTCCGCGCCGATCCAGAAATTCCTGCCGCAATGAGCAGCGACCTGCGCTATGTGCCACTCGAGATGGCAGGACAAGCAAGCTGCCTGTCATTCCGAGCGACCAGCGGGAGCGAGGAATCTCGATGACCTAGTCATGAGGCAGAGATTCCCCGGCGCTTGCACTCAAATCTCTCCCTCCGGTCGGAATGATAGATTGGGAGAGTCTCCGACCCGCGTCCCGGGGATCGGCTACTGCGGGAGACCGACCGCTGTTTTGACCTCGCCGAGGACCTGATCGGCGATGGCGCTGGCCCTGCGTGCCCCGTCCGCCAGCACGTCCCACACATAGTTCGGGTCGGCGGCGAATTCGGCTCGCCGGGCGCGGAAGGGAGAAAAATAGTCACCCAGGTTCTGGGCGAACTTTTTCTTGCAGTCGACGCAGCCGATGGCGGCGGAGCGGCAGTCTGCTTCGATCTGCTCCACCTCATCCGCGGAGAAGAACGTGTGCAGGGAAAAGACGTTGCACACTTCCGGGTGGCCCGGGTCGTTGCGGTAGCGGCGGGCAGGGTCGGTGACCATGCTGCGCACGCGCTGCCAAATTTCGTCGGGCTCGGCAGCGATCTCGATGTGGTTATCCAGAGACTTGCTCATCTTGCTGGCGCCGTCGATGCCGAGCACTTTGGTAAACTGCGTGTGCTTGGCCTGTGGCTCGACCAGGACCTCGCCAAAATGGTGGTTAAAGCGACGGACGATCTCGCGCGTGAACTCCAGGTGAGGCGCCTGATCGACCCCTACCGGCACGGTGTCGGCCTTGTAAAGGGTGATGTCGGCGGCCATCAGCACGGGATAGCCGACCAGCCCATAGTTGACGTTGTCAGGATGCTGGCGGACCTTGTCCTTGAAGGTCGGCAGCCGGGTGAGCCAGCCGAGGGGCGTGACCATCGAGAGGATGGTGTGCAACTCGGTGACCTGCGGCACGTGCGACTGGACAAAGACCATGGTTTCCTCGGGACGCATCCCGGCAGCCAGCCAGTCGAGGGTCATCTCGCGGGTCCACTCGATCAAGTGTTCGGTGTCCTCCAGGGTGGTGAGCGCGTGAAGATCGACCACGCAGTAGACGCACTCATAGTCGTCCTGGAGCGCCACATAGTTGCGGATGGCGCCCAGATAGTTGCCGAGGTGCTGGCGGCCCGTGGGCCGCGCCCCGCTGAATACCCTGCCCTTCTTCTGCATGCTTCCTGCTCCTTTGTCTCGAACGCGAGTCGGGGTGATGGTGTGTGTCGATGTCCGAGCGGGCCGTGGGGTCCGCAGGGACGCCCCGCATTATACTTGAAAAGCGCGTGTCCAGCAAGGCTGCCGTGGGGGTGTGCCAGGCCCTGTCAAGACCTATCAGCAAAACCTGCAAAAAACCGACGCCCCGCTTTCGCGAGGACATCCTTTCCGCAAGAGTGACGCGCCCGCTCGGTACTATGTCATTCCCGCGAACGCGGGAATCCAGCACTACAGAGGTCAGGTGGACCCCCGCTTTCGCGAGGGTGACGGCAAGCCGCGTGCCCCTGCGAAGAGATCGCAGCAAGAATGAATCTCTGCCGCAACAGACATCGTTTGTCACAGCAAGCTGGCGACGTAGCCTCCGTCCACCTGGATGGTGGCGCCGGTGATGAACGCGGCCTGCTCGGAAGCGAGAAAGGCGACCAATGCCGCCAGTTCGCCGGGCTCGCCCATGCGCTGCATCGGGACATCGGCCACGATGCCGGCTAGCACCTCGTCGACGGTCTGGTCGCTGACGGCAGCGCGAGCGCGGGCCAGGTCCAGGACGCGGTCGGTGCGGGTGTAGCCGGGGGCGACGTTGTTGACGGTGATGCCCTCGGCAGCCACCTGCGCCGAGAGGGTCTTGGCCAGGCCGATGACGCCAGGGCGGTAGACGTTGGAAAGGAGCAGGTTGTCGATAGGCTGCTTGACCGACACCGAGGTGAGGTTGATGATGCGGCCCCACTTTTGCGCCTGCATGGTGGGCAGCACGGCGCGGATCAGGCGCACGGCGCTCATCAGCGTCAGTTTGTGGGCCGCCAGCCAGGCCTCGTCGTCGAAATCGGCAAAGAATCCGGCCGACGGGCCGCCGTTGTTGGTGACCAGGATATCGATGCGGCCGAAACGGGCCAGCGTCCCGTCAACCAGGCGCCGGATCTGCGCGTCATCGGTCAGGTCGGCTTCGAGGGGGAATACCTCTGCGCCGGTGGCGGCGTGTATCTCGTCGGCAGTAGCAGCCAGACTCGCCTGGTCGCGGCCGCAGATGACGACGTGCGCCCCCTCGCGGGCCAGTTCCAGTGCGCAGGCCTTACCCAGCCCCCTGCTGGAGGCGGCGACGATTGCGACGCGATCCTTCAATCCCAGGTCCATCTTGCCCTCCTTTGCCAACGGGTGTACCCCAAGAGCGATCGGTGATGGGAGAAGTATAGCACAGGCAGTCACGGCAGGCAATGAGGATGGCAGGTCGGGAAGCTATTGTGGCAGATGTCTCACTGTCTCACAGTCTTGCGGGTGCTAGCAAGGTGGAACGGTGGTCAGTGACGAGTGGTTAGTGGTTGGTGGGCAGCTAGTCGGGATGAAGGGCCTACGGGCTGTGGCCCGTCGCGAGCGTGGCCAGGGCGGCGCCGCGGGGATTGCGGCACGGGTCGTGGTGTGGTATACTGAGGGCGCAACACCCCGAAGAGAAGGAGGATAGCTCGGACCCACGCTTTTCCGGGAGCTATGGAGAGCCTCATGACTGAGGAAGCGCAATCCAACGAGCACGGCACCCACCCCATCCCCGAGGTCCTGACAATCACCAGCCCCTTCTACCTCGAGCTCGTCAGGGTCCCTGCAGGGGAGTTCTTGATGGGCAGCGTCAAAGCGCGGGACCCGTTCGCGCAGGATGATGAATTGCCCCAGCACCCCGTCGACGTCCCGGAATTCCACATCGGCCGGTACCCGGTCACGAACCGGCAATATGCGGCTTTCGTCGAGGCAACCGGAAGCCCTGTGCCGGAATCCTGGCCCGAGGATGGCATGCCGCCGGGCAGAGAGAACCACCCCGCCGTCACAGTTCTATGGCGGGAGGCGCGGGCGTTTTGCGCCTGGCTGAGGGAGGCAACGGGCCGGGCGTTTCGCCTGCCCACCGAAACCGAGTGGGAAAAGGCGGCCCGCGGCACCGACGGCCGGATCTATCCCTGGGGGAACGAGCCGCCCGACGAGAGACTGTGCAACTATGGCGATACCATCGGTGACACGACGCCCGTTGGCCGCTACTCGCCGCAGGGGGACAGCCCGTACGGCTGCGGTGACATGGCTGGCAACGTTTGGGAGTGGACCCGGACTAGGTATGGGCCGTATCCCTATCGGGCCGGCGACGGCCGGGAGGATCTGGGGGCAGACGGCGGCCTTGAAGGTCTCAGAGCCTATGACCGCCGGGTGGTGCGCGGCGGGTCGTTCCTCTACGATCGCGCGGATATCCGCTGTGCGACCCGCTTCAGGTCGAACCCGAACCACCGGGACCGGCACGTCGGGTTTCGGGTGGCGGTGGGTCGGGACCCCATTGATCTCTGAGCCGGTGTTTTGTGGTCGAGGGGCAGTGGAGGACCTTCTTCCACGAAGAACACGAAGGATCGCTTTGCACCGAGCCTGAACCGGCCGTACCGGCGGAGGGCGGGGGCATATCAGGCTGGCACGGGCGCCTGACCCTCCATATCTACCACCCACCAGGGCAACCACGAGATGATGCCCCTACCGGCTTCGGCCGCACGCGCGGCGGACCTTCTTCCACGAAGAACACGAAGCGACACGAAGGATCGCCATGCACCCAACCCTCTCCCAATGGTAGAGGGCTCTGAACGCACGCGGGCATGGACGGGGTGCTGGACTGTGGTCCAGCACGAGCGGGTGGTGCGGTCGCGCGTTTCTCAGTCGAAGGAGCGGGCGCAGCGAAAGCCGTACAGCGCGGTCCACTGGGTGATGATGCGCTGGTTGCGGTTCGCCGAGCGCACGACGTAGGAGGGGTCGAGCCTGGCCCCGCCCCGGGTCATGCGGAAGCTGGTGCTGTCGCCCCCTGCAGTCGCTTCCCGCCCATCGTCGGCGACGTAGGGATAGGGCCGCAGGATGCCGTCGATCCACTCCCAAACATTGCCCGCCATGTCGAGGGCGCCAACCCACGAGGCGCCGGCGGGATAGCTGCCCACCGGGGCAGTGGTCTTCCACCCGTCATTGATGCTGGTATCAGCGCCGGGATACTCGCAGTTCCGGTCGCAGAAGTTCAGCTTGGTGCCGTCAAAGGTGTTGCCCCAGGGAAATATCAGGTTGTCGGGACCGCGGGCCGCGTACTCCCACTCGACTTCGGTGGGCAAGCGGGCATCGCGTCCCCGGCAGAACTCGTCCGCATCGAACCAGGTCACCGATTCGCGGGGCTGATCGTCTTTGCACCACCAGCCGCAAGAACCAAACTGCTCGTTGGTCACCTCGTACAGGTCGATCCAGAAGGGCTCGTCGAAGCATTGCCGGTGCGCGGGCTGTTCGTCTCGATAGAGTCCCCTGCGGTCCAGCAAGGTCAGGGCGTATTCGATCTGCTCTTCGGTGCTGCCCATGGTGAAACAGCCTGCGGGGACAAGCACCATCGGAACGCCGTCGAACTCTTGCACGACGGGCGTCCACTCGTCGTTGGAGGAGACGCCGGTGCAGGCAGTCTCCGGGAGCCCCGCCGCAAGACAGTCGGCCGCAGAGAGGACAGGTTCCACGACCGGCTCTGGCGGCTGAGCGCCGGTGGGCATGGTCTGGGCCGGATCGAGGGACCGGGCACAGCGCAGGCCAAAGGACCAGGCGGTGGCGTGCGGCTGGACCCTGAAGCGAGCGGTGGCGGTGACATCGTCGTGCATGCCATCGGGATGGTACCACGACCCGCCCCGCAGCACGCGCTGGCTAGTGCTATCGACACCCGGGCCGGCTTCCCGGCCGTCAGTCGGATCATAAGGGTAGGAGGCATAGATGCTGTTGACCCACTCGTACAGGCTGCTGCTCATGTCGAGGGCCCCCACCCACGAAGCGCCCTGCGGCTTGCTGCCCACGTCAGGGACCTCCTCCAGCACGCGCACCGCGTTAGCAGCGATGAACTCGTCCCCCCAGGGGTACAGAAGGTCGTCCGGCCCGCGCGCCGCGTATTCCCACTCCGCTTCCCCAGGCAGGCGGGCTGAGCGCCAGGCACAGTACTCGACGGCCCCTGCCCAGAGGACGCTCTCGAGGGGGCGGTTGTCCAGCCCCTGCAGCGGTGCCCACACGCCATCCTGCTGGGCAAACTGTGAGGGTGGTGGCTCTGTCAGCCCCCACGGCTTGAGCCACCGCGAATAGTCCTCCACAGGTTCATCCTGCCCGTTCAGGAACCGGGCGAATTGGCTGACGGTCACCTCGGTCTTGTCGATCCAGAATGGTTGCTCGAAACAGATCTCGTGGACCGGCTGCTCGCCGCGGATGCCGTCCTCGTTGCCCATTTCGAAACAGCCTGCCGGTACAAGGACCATCTCTACGCCATCGAACTCTTTGACCAGCGGCGTCCATTCGTCGTTGGTGGAGACGCCGTCACAGGCCGCCGCAGGCAGCCCGGCGGCTTCGCACGCGGCAGAGGAGGCCTTTTCCGTCACCTGCGCATGGACCCGGGCCGCGGGAGATGGTCGCCAGGCAGCCGGGACCAGAAACAGCACGCACAACACAACGTTCAGCAGACGGGCCGTGGACTTCATCTCCTCCTCCTCGTGGGGCACAATGGCCTCTGTATGCATAACGCGGGGAGGCAACCTGGGGTTCACCATGGCGGAGGCGTGCGCGGGCAAGGGGAAGGTCATTTATCCACCAAGGACACGGAGGGGCACGAAGCAGCGTCTCCCACCAGGCCCGAACCGGCAAGGCAGCATAGCGGGCATTGCGAAGACGTGTCCAATGGAATCAGGGGCGAGACCCTCAGGTCCCGCCCCTTCTTGTTGCCTATCCCGGAGGCAGCTTGGTGCGTGATGTCGCTGGTCTGCCCTACGGCACGATATTCACCGTGTCCGTACCCTGAATAAGTATGCCGTCGAAGGTCTCGCCGATCAGGGTGGCCTCAGTGCTGTATTCGTCGATGTTCAGTTCCTGCGTCTTGAAGTGGAAAATAAGGTCCAGATCGCCATCATAGTCCACGTCTTCCAGTGCCCAGCGCAGGGGGGAAGCCCCTGCGAACACCACGGTGTCAGTGTCTACATTGCTGGCGTCGAACTCGTCGGTGGTCAGCACGGCTACAGGCACTACGCCTTTGGAGCCGAGGTTGATGCTATTGGGGTAGCTGCCTGGCTTGATGTCGATCGCGACCGGCAGAAAGCTCCTCTCGACAACACCTCTGAACAATGCATTTATGCCCATGTCGTTCCAGGAGTCTCCCAGGCACGGATCCTCACAGCCTGGCTCGTCCGCCCAACTCATCACAGCAGCATCCTCTCCGTCGCCAGCATCATTAGGTTCAAGTGGACACCAGTTGGTGTAACCCACAGCTTCTCCGCTAGACCACACCCAGGCCCCTTCCGTCTCAATATCATTGAAGCCGATCCAAAAATGCTCGTCATCGCCGAACATCTGCTTGATCCAGAGCTCCTCCTCCCAGCTACGGAGCGTCACCAGGTGCCCGCCCCACTGCACGGCCTGCGCCTCGGCGTTCAGCCAGGGCAGCGCTTCTGTCCACCGGTAGTAGTGGCCATTGACTGGACTCTGGATCCATTCCTCCGACCACCAGTACATGGTGCCGTCACCATCCTCGTCATTGTCACCGGCCATGATCCACTGGTCTGCGGTGATGTACTTCTCAAAGTCCACCACCCAATCGCCGTTTGCATCGGCGGTTACATAGATCGTCTCTGACCAATCTTCGCCACCAAAAAGATCCACTTGCACCGTGCCTCCCGGCTCTGCGATGCCAGTGACGAGACCGCTGGGTCTGTCCACGGTGGTGACCGCCAGCCGGGTGACCGTATGCTCCTTGATCATGCCGCTCCCTGACAAGGTCACGATATGCCCCGGTTCGAGGTCGAACTGGTTTGTTATACTGAGCGAGCCGAACGCGTACCCCAGATCCTCATTCCACTCAGGCACGAGTATCGCGGTGAAGTCTGGGTCCTGCAGTGTGTCCGGATCGTCGATATCTACGGTGACCACCTCCCCCGCAGGCCAGCCATGTGCGTGAACTGCACCGCCCACCGAGACGGCAAAACACGGCAAAACAGCCTGTGCGACTGCGGAACCAGCCCCCATCCAATCCACGGTCCCGGACGCAGCGACCAGCAGAGCCAACACCAACAAACCGGCAGCCAGTCTCTTTGTCTTGAACATCATCTTTGGCCTCCTTCGTCCAAATCTTTCTAGGATACCCGATCCACGCCAATTCGCGAGGAGATCAGCACTGCAAGCCCGATATGACCACCCCCTCTCCTGGAAATGCAAGAACGCCGAAGGTTGCCCTGGCGAACCAGGGAAATCTTCGGCGCTCCTCTGAAAACGATATGCCTATCGCCGCTACTACGGAGTAGCCTTGCTGTGCAGCCTTGTCTGCGCAAGTATTCTATCATGGATATCTGACTTGTCAAGATATACTTGCCGTGTGACCATCGTCCAGGGTCCGTTGTCGACGTTGGTTCTGGAACAATCGCCTGACGGCGGTTGATACGAGTTGGCGCCTGGGTTTTCCCACACACCCGTGTGAGGGAGCGCAGCGAGCAGACAGTGGGGGCCGGCCCTACGTTTCGGCTGCACACGTGAGGGGCGAGATCGCTTCGCTGCGCTCACGATGACCGGCTTTGCCACAGCCCTAGATTCGTGAAGAAAATCTCTTGACAAATGCCCCGATCTCGTGTATACTAAAGGTCAGAGGTCAGACATCAGATGACTAATGGCGCGGTGCAGCCGATTAGACCAAACAGAGTCCCACTCTCAGCGCAGACACAGCAGTACCTGCTGGACCTGATCGAGCGTGGGATGTATGGGCCGGGCGAGCAACTCCCCTCGGAGAAGGAGCTCTCCGTGCAGTTGGGCATCTCACGCTCGACGCTGCGCGAGGCACTGCAGAACCTCGAGCAGGACGGCATCGTCATCCGCACGCACGGCGTGGGGACGTTTGTCGCGCCGGGGTACGCACACCGGCTGGAGAGCGGGCTGGAGCGCCTGGAGAGCATCCTGGAGTTGGCAGCGCGACAGGGACTTGAGGTCCGGGTGGAAGATTTGGAGGTGCGCCAGATGGCGGCGGACCCGCATATGTGCGAAAAGCTGCAGGTGCCGCCCGGCACCGCGATCACGAGCGTGCGCCGGTCCATCCTCGTGGACGATACCCCTGTTGCATACATGGCAGACTTTATCCCATCGTCGATCCTCCCATGCGACGAGGTGGATGACACGTTCAACGGTTCTGTGCTGGATCTACTGAGGGGAAAAAAGACCGTCGAGATCGGCCAGGTGGTGGCTCACATCGTCGCAATGACCGCCGACCGCGCTCTGAGCGCCAAGTTGCAGGTAGGGCGGGGGCAGCCGCTACTCCTGCTGGAGGAGACTGTGTTCACCAGCGCGGGCGAGGTGGTGGAGTGTTCGCGCAACTATTTCATCCCCGATCACTTTCAGTTTCACGTGGTTCGTCGCTAGGCCGGACAGGTCTGCCAATGGAGGTGGAGCAAGGAGCAGCATGGATCAGGTTCTAGGTCTAAAGTGCACCATCTGCGGTGCAGAGTACGAGATGGGCCAGGTAGAATACGTCTGTCCGCATCATGGGGACGACGGGATCCTGGACGTAGTGTACGACTACCAGCTCATCGGGCAGCGGATCAGCCGGGAGCGGCTCACCGCGGACCGGTCCGCATCGATCTGGCGTTATCTGCTGCTGCTGCCGGTAGAGCCGGACAGGACGCGGCAGCTCGTACAGGGCACGATGCTGGACAGCGTCGGCTGGACACCCCTCTACCCTGGCCCGCGACTGGCATCAGAGCTCGGCCTGCGCCATCTATGGGTCAAGGATGATGGGCGGGAGCCGACGGCCTCGTTCAAGGACCGGGCATCGGCCATCGCCATTGCCAGGACGCGGGAGCTGGGCTACGAGGTAGTTACGACGGCCAGCACGGGAAACGCAGCGGCGGCGCTTTCGGGCCTGTGCGCGGCAATCCAGCAGCGCAACGTGATCTTTGTGCCACGCACCGCACCCCAGGCCAAGATCGCCCAGTTGCTGGTCTACGGGGCGCAGGTGCTGCTGGTGAACGGCACATA
>JBFFCR010000077.1:0-12007 GCA_041559855.1 Anaerolineae bacterium
CCCTCGGGTTTGGCCTGACCGTCGGGTCTGGGATCTATACGATCCTGGTGATCCTGATCGCCTTTGCGCTGCTGCTCTACCTGCTGTTCCAGGTGCGCAAGCAGGGTCCCGGCTGGTCTGCGGTGCTGGCAGCGTGGGCAGCTCTGCGGGACGAAAAGGGGCTGGCGGCAAAGGCAGGCGGGTTCCTGGCGGGCACCTTTGTGCTGGCAGCCATGACCCTTGTCCTGTACCCTTCGGGTGTGGGCCACGCTGCGGATCTCCTCGCCGAGTGGGCCAAGAGCTTCCTGCCCGAGCCGGGCGGCCAACCGCTTATCTATCCCCTCCTCCTGCTCCTCCGCTACGAAGTGCTGATCCTGGCCCTGGGCCTGGTTGAGATCGGCCGCTGGCTTGCCAGCAAGCGACCGGGGGTAGAGGAGCCGGGCGAGGAGGCGCCGTCGTTCCCGCACACGGGCTTTCTGATCTTTTGGACGCTTGCGGCGGTCCTTGTCATCCTGATCTCGGGACACCGTCCTGCGGGAAACGTTCTGTTGGTGGTTGTGCCCCTCGCCCTGCTGGCAGGACAGGGAGTGGAGCGGGCCTGGTGTTGGGTTCGCCGGTCCGGTCTCTGGTGCGAGGCCATTGCCTTTGCCGCCATTGCGCTCGGTGTGAGCATCTTTGTGTACCTGCAGATTGCCGCCTATGCCCGCTACAGCAGCACGGCTACCGTCGAGCTCGTGGGGATCACAGTTGAAGCAGGTGCGACCTATCTGGTTCTGGTCGCCGTGGGCCTGTTGCTGCTGATCACCTTGGGAGTGGTGACCTGGCTCTGGCGCGGCAAGTCCCTCCTGCTGGGCGGCGGCTGGCTGGCGGTCCTGTTGCTGCTGGCCCTCTGGGGCTTCAAGGCCATGTGGGGGCCCAGCTTTGCCCATAGTTCAGATGCTCGCGAGTTGATGATCATGCAGGCCACAGCACCGGACGTACGGCGCTTTGCGGAACGTGTGGAAGCCCTCTCGATGGAAAAAACCGGCGACGCGACCATGTTGCCGATCACCGTCGATACAGAAACCGGGCCCGTGGTGGAATGGTATCTGCGATACATGGAGCAGCAGGTGCTGGCCGGAGGTCTCTCGACTCCACCCGACACCGTAGCTGCGGTGTCCCTGGTCGCCCACGATCTGCCCATCGGCGAGATGTTCCGGGGTCAGGGATTCGCTTTGCGAACACACTGGCTGCCTTGGGGGCTGTGGGGCAAGGATCTGTTTCGCTGGTTGCTGTTTGCCGACGCGAAAGAGCCGGTCGTGGATCAAGAGGTCGTGCTTTGGGTGGCCAGCGAGCCATAGAACACAAGTACGTCTAGCTGATTGAGGAATGAGACAGTAGCGAGGGTTCGAGGATGGAATTGACACAAAAACGTTCGTTATTTGAGAGGCCGTTGGCAGATCTGCTCAAGATGGATTGGGAGAAGGCGATCTACGTCGTCATCTTTCTGCTGGCCGTAGTGAGCCGGTTCTGGGATCTGGGGACGCGGGGCATGAGCCACGACGAGAGCTTGCACGCCCTCTATTCCTACTATCTCTACAACGGCGGTGGATACGCGCACAACCCGATGATGCACGGGATGTTCCTGTTCCATGCCAATGCGCTGATATACTTTCTCTTTGGCGTAACCGACTATACCGCCAGGATCGTACCGGCCATCTTTGGCGTGTTCATGGTCATGAGCCCGCTTCTCCTCCGCCGCTGGCTGGGGCGCCTTGGAGCCGTGGTCGCATCCATCCTGCTGCTGATCTCGCCATCGATCCTCTACTACTCTCGTTACATCCGCAACGACATCTATATCACTGTCTGGACGATGTTGCTCATCGCTGCCCTGTTCCACTTTATCCGCACGCGCAAACCAGGCTGGTTCTACCTGGGGGCTACAGTCCTCATGCTCTCCCTTGCCACCAAGGAGAATGCCTATATCTTTGGTTTCATCGGCCTGCTCTTCATCCTCGAGGTGGTTCTATGGGAGCGGCTTCGCCGGCGCGATCACTTGTGGCTCTACATCGGCGTTGGGGCTCTCAGCGCAATCCTGCTGGCGACCGGCATCCTGCTCGGGCGCCTACCCGTCGAAGCGGCGGAAACTGCCGAGACTACTGCCAAGGCGATCAAGCTTGTCATCGCCCTCGTAATCGTTGTGGGCGGGAGCCTGCCTATCGTCCTGCTTACTGCCACATTACTTCGCTCCCGGCATCCGGAGCGCAGCAGCATTGAAAAAGCGCTGCGCACCCTCACCTGGCGGCACTGGCTCATAGCCATAGCCATCATGCTCATCATCTATGTACTGCTGTTCACAACCTTCTTCACCAACCCGGCGGGCGTGGGCAGCGGCCTGTTTGGCTCGATCCAATACTGGCTGGACCAGCAGGAGGTGCAGCGAGGCGGCCAACCCTGGTACTACTACTTGCTTCTGTTGCCGATGTACGAATTCGTGCCCCTGCTGTTCGGCATGGTTGCCTCTTTGTACTATCTGATCCGTGGAGTCCGGCCCCGTCAGCGGCCGGCTGCAGAGGAAGATGACCAGGCTCCGGTGCTGGTCGAGCCATCGGATGCGAGAGTATCGGACGCCCGTTTCGTCGCATTTCTTGTCTTCTGGAACCTGTCCTCCTTGTTCATCTACAGCTGGGCGGGTGAAAAGATGCCCTGGCTGGTGGTCCACCCTGTCCTGCCCATGATCATCCTGACCGGCAAGTTCGCGGGCGACATCTTTTCGCGGGTGAACTGGCGGGCAGTGTGGAGGCGAGGCGGCGCGCTGCTGGTGCTATTGCTTCCTGTCACGGTGTTCGGCCTGTACATGCTGATCAAGCAGCAGCCTTTCCAGGGACTCTCAGTCTTTAGCCTCCGGGAGACCGGGAATTGGCTGACGGCCCTCCTGGTTACACTTTTGCTGATCGCGTTGACCGTGCTGGTCATCCGGCGATTGGGTGGCAGATACTCGCTACGGGTGGCCATTGGCACTTTGCTCGTCGTCCTCTCGTTCTTTACCGTCCGCTTTGCCTGGATGGCAACCTATATCAACTACGATTACGCTACCGAGCTCCTGTTCTACGCGCACGGTGGTCCCGATCTGGTACCCACCATGAACGAGATCGCCGAGATCTCGGAACGCACAGTGGGCGACAAGATGATCAGGTTGGCCTACGACAACGATGTCAATTGGCCGCTAGAGTGGTACCTGAGAGAGTACCCCAATCGCGTATCCTATGGAGACAAGCCCGATCGGGACAAACTCAATGCACCCATCGTGATCGCCGGGGCAAAGATTGACCCCGAGGTGCAGCCGTACTTGGGCGACCGCTACTATCGTTTCAAGAGGCGGTTGGTCTGGTGGCCCAACCAGCAGTACATGGGCCTTACCTTTGAGCGCATCCGCAACATCCTGACCTCGCCCGAGAAGCGCGAGATCTTGTGGAATATCCTCTACTTCCGCGAATACCCCCAAAAGCCCGATAACTGGTATCACGTGCACAACTTTTATCTCTATGTGCGCAAAGATGTGGCCCAGCAGCTCTGGGACTTTGGTGCCGTGCCTCCGGGGACTCTGGAATTGCCACCCGATCCCTACGTCCAGGCCCATATCGATCTGGGTGTGGTGGGCACATGGGGCGCCAACGGTACTGACGCGGGCCAGTTCAATATGCCGCGCGGCATTGCCGTGGGACCCGATGGCAACATCTATGTGGTGGATTCGGACAATCATCGCGTGCAGGTATTTGACCCGGATGGCATCTTCCTGCGCGAGTGGGGCGGCCAATGCAACCTATCAACGGACCAGGTTTGTGCTGACCTGGACGGCGACGGCCCGATGAGCCCTGGCGACGGGCAGTTCCAGGAACCATGGGGAATCGCCGTTGCCCGGGATGGGCGCGTATATGTCGCCGATACCTGGAACCATCGCGTGCAGGTGTTTGACAGCGACGGGTCCTTCCTGACCAAGTGGGGCATGTTCGGTGAGACGGACACCGATCCCTGGATGCTCTACGGTCCGCGCGATATCGCCGTGGATGACCAGGGGCGTGTGTTCGTTACGGACACGGGAAACGAACGCGTCGTGGTATACGACCAGGACGGAAACTACCTGGATCAATGGGGTAGCGAGGGGGTCGTGTCTGGCTACTTCTCAGAGCCGGTGGGCATCGATCTGGATGCCGAGGGCAACATCTATGTGGCTGACACGTGGAACCAGCGTATCCAGGTCTTTGACAGCACGTTCGGCTATCTCCGCGAGTGGACCGTGAATGCCTGGCCCGGAACGAACGTGATTAACAAGCCGTACCTGGCAGTGGATGCTGAGGGCCGCGTGTATGTCACCGATCCGGAGGGGTACCTGGTGATCGTGTTCGATTCCGACGGCGAGCTCCTGGCTACCTTTGGCCAGTACGGTTTTGACGAGGGCTTCTTCAGTCTTCCCACCGGCATCGACGTGGACGACGAAGGCTACATCTATGTCACCGACACCAATAGCCACCGGGTCGAAAAGCTCGGGCCGCTACCATAGCCAGCAAGGCAGCCGGCCCGGGCTCCAAGCCTGGGCCCGTCTTTCACCTGCTGTCCATCCACAATCAATGCAAAAGCCCGGGCTCCAAGGCCCGGGCTTTTCTCTGCAAGCTCTTATGAAGCAGCTAGAGATTGGATAGTCGTGCATAGCGAGAGATCATCCAGAGCTTGTCGAAGGATGATCTCTCGCGGTTTCTGCTCAAGGGTCGCCAAAGCCCCTTCGGCAAGCTCGGGGCGCCTCAGGGTGACTTTGGCTTGTTCGTGTGACAGAATAATCACCCAGTCTTTAGCGGATTCCTCTATTAGCCCAACTGGTCTGGGGTGAATCCGTGAGGCAGCAGCTCTGCGATGGTGAACGTCTGCCAATCTCCGTCCAGATCGGCGACGATCACGCGCAGGTTGCCTTCCGGCCCGCCGAACTCGCGCAGGATCTGGCGGCAGGCGCCGCAGGGGGTGGCACCCGTGGCAGTCACCACGGCGATGGCCTCAAACTCGCGCTCGCCTTCCGATGCGGCCTTGGTCACCGCCGTTTGCTCCGCGCATATGGTCAGCGGGTAGGAGGCGTTTTCGACGTTGCAGCCAGTATATACCTTTCCTGAGCGGGCCAACAGGGCAGCGCCCACGGGAAACCCCGAGTAGGATGCGTACGCATGTTCGCGGGCCTGCTGCGCCAGCGCGATCAGTTCCAGATCAGTCATCAGCTAGTGTCCCTTTCCATTCCCATGCCCGTTCCGCCAGGGAGAGACGCCTTCCCGTTCCTCCAGTTCTTCAACCGGCGGGGGGGACCGGCGTTCGACACGGACCTTCTTGATTCGCCGACCTGTGACTGACTGGACGGTAAAGTCCATATCGTCAAAGACCACCTGGTCGCCTACTGCCGGCACCTTGCCCAACGCGGAGTAGATAAAGCCGCCCAGCGTGTCGCTGTCGGCGGTGGGCAGCGACACGCCCATGAGCCGGTTCAGGTCGTCCAGATCCACACGGGCGTCAAAGACATAGACGTTGTCGGTGATGAATTCGACAAACGGCTCCTCGGTGTCGTACTCGTCCTGGATCTCGCCGACGATCTCCTCCAACAGATCCTCGATGGTCACCAGGCCAGCCACGCCGCCGTATTCATCCACCACCACGGCCATGTGCACCCTGCGCTGCTGGAGGTCCGGCAGCAGGTCGCTGGCCTTTTTGGTCTCCGGAATAAAGTAGGCCTGCCGCAGGATGCTCTTGAGCGGCACGTCGGTCCGCCCCTCGCGCAGGTAGGGCAGTAGATCCTTGGCATAGAGGAGCCCCTGTACATTGTCGATCGTCTCTTCGTATACCGGGATGCGCGAGTGCCCCGCCTCCATGATGGTATCGAGGGCTTCGAGCATGGGCGTGCGCACATCCAGAGTCACCAGGTCGATGCGAGGGATCATCACCTCCCGGGCCAGGGTATCACCCAGCTCAAAGATAGAGTAGATCATCTCCTTCTCTTCTTCCTGGATCACACCTTCCTCTTCGCCGGCATCCACCATGGTCTTGATCTCCTCCTCTGTGACAAAGGGCATCTCGCTGCGGGGCTCGGCACCAAACAGACGCGAGACCAAGTTGCTGAGCCATACCATCAGCTGGACCATGGGAATGGCCAAGATGGAGATGACTGCCAGTGGACGCGCTAACCACAAGGCCAGTCGCTCGCTGTACTGCACCGCTATCGTCTCGGGGACCAGCTCGCCAAAGATAAGCATGACGACGGCAGCCAGGAACACGACCAGCACAAAGGCGACAGGATGGCTGGCCTCACCGAGCAAGGGCTGCATGACTTTGGCCAGAGGTGGAGCTGAAACGACGGCCACCACGCCACCGGCAAAGAAACTGGTCAGCATCATGCCCAACTGTGTGGTCGCCAGCAGGCGACTGGCGTTTTCCGCCAGTCGCTCGGCTGTGCGGGCAGATCCAACGCCTTCTTCGATCAACTGGCGCAACCGGGCTTTGCGGACATTGATCAGGGCGGAACGCGCTGTGGCCAGAAAAGCATTGACAATCATCAGGACAACGAGTAGCACTATCTCAGCCGTGGTCACGGTTTTATGCCTCCGGCTCTTCCGTGTCCGGTGTGGGGTGGACTCGGGCTGGTGCGCCAAAGACCACGCTGCCCTCCGGCACGTCGCGGGTCACCACAGAACCGGCGCCGGTCGTGGCGCCTTCCCCTATTTTCACCGGGGCCACAAGCATCGTGCCGCTCCCAACAAAGGCATGCGCGCCGACGACAGTCTGGTGTTTACGCTCCCCGTCATAGTTGCAGGTGACTGTCCCCGCGCCGATGTTGGCTCCGGCCTCCACCGTCGCGTCACCCAGATAGCCAAAGTGACCCATTTTGGCCCCGGGCCCCAGATACGAGTTCTTGACCTCTCCAAAGTTCCCCATGTGTGCGCCCTTGCCCAGGTGCGCTCCTTTGCGCAGGTGGCCAAAGGGACCGACGTCACTGTCCTCCTCCATGATAGCCTGTTCAACCACCGACAACTCAACCCGGCAGCGATCGCCGATCTTTGAGTCGCGGATCACCGAGCCTGGCCCGATAGCGCATCCAGTGCCTATGCGGGTCTGACCCTGCAGGAAGGTGTTGGGCCAGATGGTTGTATCCTTGCCTATCTCCACATTGGCCTCGATGTAGGTCGCCTCCGGGTGCACAAGCGTCACACCGGCTGCCATCCACTTCTGGTTGATGCGCTGCCGCATCTCGCCTTCCCCCTGGGCAAGCTTGACCCGTTGATCCAGGCCGATCACTTCCAGGGGGTCGGCCACAGTCCAGGCCGTCACCATCTCGCCCTGCGCCCGTGCAATAGCAGCAAGATCGGTGAGGTAATATTCGCCAGCCGGGCTCTTTTCTATCTCTGCCAGATTGCGCCACAACCAGCCGTCGCGGAAGCAAAAGATGCCGCTGCTCACCTCATCGATGGCCTTTTGCTCCGGGGTGGCGTCTCTTTCCTCGACGATAGCCAGCACCGCGCCTGCATCTCCTTCGCGCACGATGCGGCCATATCCGGTGGGATCTGGCGGTCGCGAAGTGAGCACCGTCACGGCTGCCCCCGTCTCCTCGTGGTGGGTCACCACCTGGCGCAGGGTTTCCGGCCGGATGAGTGGCGTGTCCCCGTACAGCACCAGCACCGTGTCAGCCCTACCGGCCGCGACCTGTGCTTGCTGCACCGCGTGACCGGTGCCCAGCTGCTCCTCCTGTGTCACAAACAGGATCCCCTCGCCAACAGCCTGGCGCACGAGGTCCGCGCGGTAACCGACTACCAGGATCAGGCTTCCAGGTTCCATGGCGCGTGCAGCATCCACGGCGAAACACACCATGGGTTTGCCAGCCAGGGGGTGCATCACCTTCGGAAGCTCCGAATTCATGCGCACGCCCTGGCCTGCCGCCAGTACGATAATCGTCAAACTCAAATGATTGCTCCTCGAGTGGCTAGTGGGGCGTTGAACGCAAAACGACCCAAGCATACCTTGCAGAGTCCGGCGCAAGATCTGTCTTGGTCGTTCGCACTGCGAGTATGGTAAGTCTTTGAGTGAGGGTCAGGTCCCTCGGAGGTCGCTTCGTCCATCCAATCCTGGCCACGCTGGGCCTTATGTCGGCACAACATAATTCATTTCTGGGTGCCATTTTAGCACACTCGGCCGATTCCTGCAAGTCACCTACTCCGCGCAACCACGATGGCTCCGGTGCTATCGCGGGCGGGTCGGCTAGCCCGTCTACAACGGGTACCTATCCCCTTCCTGAGCCAGGGACACTGGGCCCGGGAACTCGGCGGCCTGCAGGCGCCATGCCTCCAGGTTCACGCCCCGCACCGGGTAATGGATGAGGGCCAGGTGGGCGACACCTGCATCTCGGGCCACCTCTGCGGCCTCAGCCGGCGTGGAATGCCCGGCATAGTCTCCGGTGGCCTCGTGGAGCAAGAGATCGGCGCCCAGCGCTAGGCGCACCAGTGCTTCGCACGGCTCCGTGTCGGCCGAATAGACGATGGCCCGTCCAGTGGCGCTGTTCTCGAAGCGCAGGGCCAGTGTGTCGTTGCCGGCGTGTCTTACCGGCGCGGAACGGACCGTGATCTCTCCCCACCTGCCGACCTCGCGCCCCTCGCGCAGCGGGACCGGACGCCATTCAATGGGGAACATGCCCTCCCGTCCGGCCAGTTCCATGAGCTCTAGCAGCGCCCGTGCTCTGTCCAAAGCTTGTTTGGGCCCATGGATCGGCAGAGATGCTTCACGCCCTCCGATCCACAACCCCTGCACCAGCGCGGGCAGCCCGTAGAGGTGATCCGGATGGTGGTGGCTCAGGATAACACCTTCCAGGGCCTCCAGTCCCACTCCAAACTGGTCCAGTCTCTGGATGGGGCTGCCTCCACACTCCACCAGAACGGCCCAATGCGACCCGCGCAAGAGCAGGCCAACCGTATCATGGGTGGCGTCTGGTACCGAGGCGCTGCTGCCCAGGACGATCAACTCGGACAAGGTTTACCCCCCATAGACCCAAATCACGACCCGGGTCGTGATATTGGCCTCGACAAACGCGGCTACAAGCAGCAGCGGCACCACCAGGAACAGAAAGACCTTGAAAAAGTCGGCGATGGCTGCCACCAGTCCCTCACCCACCGAAAGGCCTTCGCGGGGTGCCGTCACCGAAGCGCCGATCCGCAAGGCAAAAGCAGTGGCGATGACCGCCGCCGGGATCTCAAACAGACCGTGCGGCAGGATGAACGCCGCCACGAAAACCAGCCCGTTGTACCCCAGCCAGGCCATCTCCCCCGCCAGAAAGGCCACCACGGCAATAGGGAGCATCAGCATGACGATGGCCAACACGCCGAGGCTGACCACGGCTACCAGAGCGGCCAGCAGCAGGGCCTGTATGTTGTGGCTCAGAATGCCCCAGGTCGTAAGCGATGGGAGCAAGCTCGCGTTGGACAGGCCCTCGAAATCCTGCGATGACAGGTCCTCGAGGGTGAGGATTCCCTGGGGGAGCGGGTACCTGGATACACTCGCCCACCCGATGCCGCAGGCAGCGATCAAGGTAAGGACCACCACTGCCACCGGCAGCCAGTTCTGACGCAGGAGAAAGGGTATATCGTGGCGGTATACCCGCCCCAGCCAGTGGAAGACGCCCCGCAGCGGTCTGCTGGCCTGCTCGCGCTCCTGCGCACTGTGGATCAGGCCTGGGGCCTCCACAAAGTAGTGGCGACAGAGCTGCCAGGTACGCCTCAAGTTCAGCTCGTCTATCTCTCGCCCCAGGATGCTCTCGCGGTTAAAGGTCCGCACCCCCATCCGAACCAGGATAATGGCGACCACCAGCATCCCGAAGGCGATGATCCAAAGGATATCCAGGTTCCCCCAGAACATCACCACACTCTCGGCTTCGAGCAACAGGGCCATGGGGATGATGATAAAGCTCGCCAGCAGATTGGAGGCCCGGACACTGGTGGTCTGGCTCGACACGACCACTGCGCCCGAAACCATGACAATTGCCGCGATGATGTTGAGCGCAAAGATCTGGAGGAGCAGCCCGAGAGGGGGAGCGTACCCGATCGTCAGGTACAGCCCGCCCAGATAGACGCCGACGGCCAGAATGCTGCCCAAGAGAGGCAGTGCTGTGGCAGCAATGGTCTTGCCCAGGTACAGCTCAAGGTCGGTGATGGGCATTGCCAGCAGCGGCTCTATGCTCCGTCGCTCCTTTTCGCCGACAAAGGTCTCCAGCGCGACAATCAGCGAGAAGGAGAGGGGAAAAAAGCCGACGATCATCAAGAGGAACGGGATCAGTCGCTCGCCGATGATGACGGCATCGCGTCTCTGCACAAAGTCGACCACTACCTGGGCCGTCCAGTTCATCAACCACGGGAACCCGATCACCAACACGCAGATGGGCAGCACAATCCGCCAGTCGCGAAGCGAGTCAGATAGATCTCGCCGCGCGATGATCCAGGCCATCCTGAACGAGAATCGACCTGCCGGCAGGAGTCTGACGTCGCGAGCCTCAGCAACCATCGTCTTCCTCGCTTTCCACAATGCTCAGGTAGACCTCTTCCAGGCTGCGGGGGACCTCGCTCAGGGTCAGCACCCGGGCACTGTGAGCCGCCAGCCGGTTCAGCAGCGCCGGGTTGGTCGCCTCGGGCGAGGATGTGCGGTAGCGGAACCAGTCCGCGCCACGGGTTTCGATCTCGATCAGATCGCTGAGCTCTTCAACATAGCCGTCCAGCGAATGAGCCAGCCGGAGCTCGAGCAGTGGCGCCCCCAGCAACCTGGCCTTTAGGTTTGCTGGTGTGTCCAGGGCCACGATGCGCCCGCGCCGGATGATGGCGATCTGATCGGCCAGTGCCTCGGCCTCGGACAGGTTGTGCGTGCACACCAGGATGGTCCGCTGCTCGCGGCCGAGATCCAGGATCGCATCCCGAACCAGCTTGGCGCTCTGGGGGTCCATGGCTGAAGTTGGCTCGTCCAGGAGCAACAGTGGCGGATCGTGGATCATGGCGCGAATGAGTGCCAGCTTTTGTCGCATGCCCTTGGAGAACTCGGCGATCCGCTGGCGCCGGGCCGGCAACAGGCCAAAGCGCTCCATCAGCGAGCCGATCCTGACCTGGATCCGTTTGTCGCTCATCCCCTGGAGTTGCCCAAAGAACGCCAGGTACTCGTCAGCGCGCATCCGGGGATAGAGACCCGGCAGCTCGGTCAGCAGCCCAACAGCGTGCCGCACCTGGCGCGCCTCGCGTACGGTGTCAAAGCCGGCTACCCGTGCCCACCCCTCGCTCGGCTCCAGGATCGATGCCAGCATGCGGACGGTCGTGGTCTTGCCCGCACCGTTGGGTCCAAGGAGGGTCAGGATCCTGCCCGCCTGCACCTGCAGATTGAGGTGATCCACCGCCGTGAACCAGGTCAGGGCTTGATCGCCTGGCCTGCCATCCTCGAGCGGCAGGCATTCTCGCTCCACACTCGCCGTGGAACAGGAGAATCGTTTGGTCAGGTTTTCGGTCTGAATCATCAATTCTGGCATGGCGTGCTCAAGGGTGCTGCGCGATGTGGCGGCTTTGTGCCCGGACATTATACCAGCTTTTCGCCGTGCAGGCAATTGCTCGCGATTCTCTGCAGGCGAGTACGTTTCGGGGGAAACTCAACCATCTCTGTCACCGCGAGGAGCGCCAGCGACGAAGCGGTCCCCAACGGCTCAGGGGGAGGCTGCTTCGGCGCAAACGGCGCGCCTCGCAGCGACAAGTGAGCTTCAGGTGGCATTTCCACCGGAATCGATCCTCTACCTGACTCTTTGCGGCCCTCGCCGCCCCCAACATCAGGGACACGCCCGCCGCCGTGCATCCAGATCGCGATCCTTGAGAATGGCGCTGAACCCCAGCGCGCCAGCCTGCGGGCAGACCTGGTCTAGGAACTGGCCTACGCTCAACTCGTCGGTGTACTCGGCAGCGAACACGGCCTTCCCGGCGGCGACAAAGGGTACCATTGCATCGCACCACTCCTC
>JBFFCR010000078.1:0-11983 GCA_041559855.1 Anaerolineae bacterium
GACGGTCGAGCAAAAGACAGGTGTCTATCGCCACAATGACCTGACGATCCATCTGGTGGACCTGCCCGGCACCTACAGCTTGACAGCCAACTCGCAGGAAGAGGTGATCGCCCGCGACTTTATCATCCGGGACCGGCCCGACGTTGTTGTGGCTGTGGTCAATGCTGCCTCCCTGGAGCGCAACCTGTATCTGGTGTCCGAACTGCTGCCGTTGCATTCAAGGGTTATCGTCGGGCTGAACATGGTGGACGTGGCAGCCGATGAGGGCCTGGAGATCGAGCCCCAGGTTCTGGAGGCTGCGCTGGGGGTGCCGGTAGTACCCATGGTCGCCGCCAAGAACAGGGGCGTGCGTGAGCTGATGGACGTCGTCGATCGCCTGGCGCGGCACGAAATCCCCTATGAGCCGAATCTGCCCGAGATCCGGGCCGATCACCGCGAGGTGCTAGAAAAGATCTGCGCACTGGTTGCCGATTGGGTGCCCGAGCCATATCCCGCCGACTGGATGGCACTGAAGCTGCTTGAAGGCGACGCCGAGATCACGGCCATGATGCGCGACCGGTACCTTCCGGCAGAGCAGTGGGATCTGGTCCACGACATCCTCATGGAGCACGAGGACGCAGTCCTGGCAGTGGCGAGCGGTCGCTATGATTGGGTGGGGCGCATGATGCGCGCGGCAGTCACCCGCCCGCGAACGGGGCAGATCACCCTGACAGAGCGCCTGGACCGCTATGCCACTCACCCGGTGTGGGGCCTCCTCATCCTGGCAGCCATTCTCGGCGTGGTGTTCTGGTTGACCTTTGCCATTGGCACGCCACTTCAGAATGCCCTGGACGTCTATGTGATCGGCTCGCTATCCGAGGCGACGTCTGCGCTTCTGTCGGGTTTCCCGGCGTGGGTGAGTGGCCTGGTGGTGGACGGGATCCTTGCTGGCGCGGGCACGGTGGTCACCTTCCTGCCCATCTTACTCCTCTTCTTTGCCGTGCTGGCCCTGTTGGAGGATATGGGCTACATGGCCCGCGCCGCCTACGTCATGGACCGTTTCATGCACCTGATGGGCCTGCACGGCAAGAGCTTTATGCCCCTCTTTCTCGGGTTCGGCTGCAACGTGCCCGCCGTCGTCGGCTCGCGGATCATTGACTCGCAGCGGGCGCGGCTGCTCACGATCCTGTTGGCCCCGCTGGTGCCCTGCGCGGCGCGGATGGCGGTGATTGTGTTCCTCGCGCCCATCTTTTTCGGCCGGATGGCGACCCTGGTTGCCTGGGGATTGATCGCCATGTCCCTGCTCACACTGGCCGTCGTCGGCGCCCTGATCAACAAGTGGGTCCTCAGGGGAGAGCGGGGGGCCTTTATCATGGAGCTTCCTCTCTATCACCGGCCGAATCTGCGGACCATCGGTATGCAGGTGTGGCAGAACAGCTCCGAGTTCCTGAAAAAGGCCGGGTCGCTGATCCTGGTCATGTCGGTGGTCGTCTGGGTCTTTTCCACGCTGCCCAACGGTGAGATCCAGACCAGCTACCTGGCGAGCCTGGGCAAGACGCTGGCCCCCCTGGGCGCGCTGATGGGCTTGCAGTGGGAGATGGTCGTGGCCTTGCTGGCAAGTCTCGTGGCGAAAGAGAACGCGATTGCCACCTTGGGCATATTGTTTGGCGCTGGCGAGAGTGGAGCCGGGTTGGATACTGCCCTATCTGGGGTGCTGACCCCGGCGGCGGCGCTGGCGTTTCTGGTAGTGCAGATGCTGTTCATTCCGTGCGTGGCTACGGTGGCAGCCATCAGGCAGGAGACCAAGAGCTGGGGCTGGACGGCCTTCAGCGTGGGGCTCTTGCTGGGCCTCTCCCTGCTCGCCGGCATTGCCGCCTATCAACTGGCGAGGCTATTCTGACCATGATCGAACAGCTCTTGCTCATGGTGGCTGAGGGCGGCCTCCACAGCTACGAGGAACTGGCGAAACGGCTATCCATTTCTGTTCCCTTGTTGGAAACGATGCTGGAAAACCTGGCGCGGCTCGGGTACCTGCGTCCCGTCGACAGCGACTGCGGGATGCATTGCGCAGGCTGCTCTGTGAGTGCTTGCTCGATCTCCGGGCCGGGCCGCCTGTGGACCCTCACTGAAAAGGGCACGCGGGCTGCCGCCCGGCTGGCGTGACGGAGAGAAAAGCCTCGTCCCCACCCCGAGCACAGCCTCTGCCCACCGGTCCGCCCAAGCGGGCGTGACGCCTATTCCCCAGACTTGCCCGATTGGCGCTCGTAGCTCGACCGGACGTTGCCCTCCCACCGGCCCATGCTCCCGTGGAGCCAGGCATCGAAGGGAACAGGAAGGGTTCTTTCCAGGACCTCTTCAACCGTGAGCCCATCCCTGATCGACTGGGCGACCAATTGCTCCAGCAGTGTGATATACTGCCTCTGCAGGGCAAGGTCGGCCTTGGTGCCCAGGGGCCCGTGGCCCGGCACAAAGACATCGACATCGAACTGCTCCATCCGCTCCAGCTCTGCTACCCATGCCTGCGGATCGCAGTACACCATGAAAGGCTGGGACTGCAAGAACCCCAGGTCCCCCATGAATACGACCCGGTCTTCGGGCAACAGGAGGTAGGCGTCGCTGGCGGTGTGTCCCGGGGCCACCTCTACCAGTTCCGCCCTTCGTCGCGAGCCGTGAAAGACGAGCTTGCCGCTGAAGGTCTGCTCGGGGTAACGGAGCTCCATGGTCGGCAGCGCTTTCTGCCAGCCGGTCATTCTCTCAATGGATGCGCGCAGGGATTCACGCTGCCGCTCGTCCGTCTCCGCCTCCAGTTGCTCCCTGGTCTCCTGGATGGCCTGTTCCAGCTCGGCGGGATTCTCCTTTAGCTCCACCATCCAGCCTATCGCGGCGGGCATCTCCTCTCGAGTGGCATGGGTTGTGATGATTGGGGTCTCTGGGGCAAAGGCCTGGTTGCCGCCCCAGTGATCGGCGTGGCAATGGCTGATGATCACATAGCTGACCGCGTGGCCGGTGAGCTGTTCCGCCGCCGACCTGAGGTCGCCCGCCGCTGCGCGCGACTCGAATGCGTCAAAGACGAGGGTCTGATCCCCCAGGTCGACAAAGCCGCCGTTGCTAAAGGCCCTGCCGCCCGGTAAGGCGATGGCGGCATACACACCATCGGCGAGTTGCTTGAGCTCGAAATGCTCGGACTTGGTTCCGCTCTCATTCCCCTTCATCACTACTCCTCCTTGAGGGCTGGCTCGACCGCGCTTCAGATGCCGCTTTGCAGGCGCGAGCACACTATATCACCATGCGGGGGCTCCGTCAAGGGCGACGGCGACCCGATTTAGGGCTGCTGCAAAGTCGCAACTCCGCACAAGCTCCCGCCGGACAACAGTCCGGCAGAGGCCAGAAACTCGCGCGAACTCGCAGAACGCTCGCGTTCTCGGCCTGCCGCGGATTGTAATCCGCGGCGAGCGCGAGGTGCTAGTGCGTCTCTACTCGGCTGTCAAGAGAGAATCCAACAGCCGTGCGACCCGGTTGCTCCGGTGTCCGGGAGCCATCACTGCACCCGTTCCCTCCGGATGGCTATGGCGTACAGGGGCAGTACCGGCGAGAGCAGCAGCGCCGAACCCAGCAGCGCGGCCCGGATCGAGGCGTTGCCGACGGCCCCTACCACGGGCCCGCCGGTGATCTGGCCAATCGCATCCGCCTGCCCGCTCACTGAAAAGATGGTCGCCCGGACTTGAGGTTTGTCGATGCTGCGGTTGAGCCAGGCCGTCTGTAGCGGAGCCGCGATATTTCTCAGGGCGCCGATCAGCCAGTACAGAACCACTGCGACCCAGAACCCTTTTGCCAGGGCAAAGCCCGCCAGGCACAGGATGATCAGGGCTGCATTGACCATCAGGGTCCGCGCCAGGGGGAGGTCCTGCCCAGTGTCCACGCGGCGCCGCGCAACCTCTGTCGCGCCCAGGCTGAGGAGCAACATCACGGCCCGGATCAGGCCAAACCACACCACCGGCTCGGACCCGTCCAGCCAAGGCCCCTGAACATTCTCCAACAGATGCGGGGTCCAGAGGCGATCAAAGCCCTCGCTATAGAGCCCGTAGAAGAGGCCGGTTGCCAGCAGCACGATCAGGATCGGCTGCCGGCGCACGAGCTGTTGCGCATCGCCGACTGTCCTGAGCATCAGGCCCCAGGTCGTGCGCTCCTCCGGCGGGCTGGGTGTGAACCCCTCTTCGCCCATGACGAGGACCAAGAAGGCAGCCAGCAGGATCATGATCAGACCCCCGAGCGCGATAGGCAGCTGAAGCGACAGGCTGCCCAGGGCCACGCTGATCGGAATGGCCAGCAGCGCGCCGGCACGGGCTGCCTGAGCCCCACGCAAATAGGCCTCGCCTGCCCGATCCTCGCCCAGCTCGTCGGCGATCCAGGCCTGGGTTGCGCCGCTGGTAAAGGTGTAGCCAAAGCCCCAAAGGACCTGAGCCAGCGCGATCGTCCCGAAGAAAGGAAATGCTCCCTCCACGATAAAGCCCACACCCATGATGCCATAGCCGATGATGATCGACAGGCGGCGGCTCTTGACATCGGCCAGGACGCCGGTGGGTATCTCAAATAGGAAGACCGTCGCTTCGAGGATTGTGCCGGTCAACACCAATTGCAGAGGATTGAGCTGCGCAATGGTCACATAGTAGAGCTGGCTGACCGTAAAGATCAGCGAAAAGAGGAGCGAGGCGCCAAACTCCAGGAACAGGTAGATGGTGAATGGGGCCATCCGGGCGGATGGCCCCCGGTGGTTTCCACGTTGCTTCATTGTGCCTGGCACCCGCTAGCTGGCCGCGCCGAACCTCTGCAGCAGCTTGTAGATAGCCTCTGTGCCGTATTCGAGCGCGCCAACCGGGATCCGCTCGTCGACGCCATGGGCCAGCCTCCAGGGGTTCAGGTCTGGGGGCAGCTTCATCGGCGTAAACCCATAGGTTTGGATGCCGAGGCGCGAGAAGTGGCGCGCGTCAGTGACGCCTGCCATGACCAGCGGCCCGGAGGTGCCCCCGGGATCTGCCTCGCGCAGGATACCGGCCAGCGTATCGAACAGACCCATGTCCGGTTCAGCCGGACCCGGCTCGTGTCTGACGATAGCAATCTCGACCTCGTCGCCCAGCAACCCCCGCAGCTCGGATTTCATCTCGTCAACCGGGTGACCTGGCAGCAGGCGTCCATCCAGCTCGACGCTCACTTCGCAGGGGATGACGTTGACTTTGGTGCTGCCGTGAAGCACTGTCGGGCTGACTGTGTTGTGCAGCAGCGGGTCCAGCGTCTGGGACAGCGGGCCGATCAGATTCAGGATCGCATTCGTCAGCGCCGGGTTCAGGAGCTGTCGCAGCAGCATCCTCTGTGCAGAGGGCAGCGCCGAGGCGATGGTCTCGATCATCTGGCGGACTGGTTCCGTCACATGGACCGGCAGGCGGCGTCGATCCAGCGTTTGCAGCATTCGGGCCATCTTGGCCATGGCCTGACCGCGCACCGGCATCGAGCCGTGGCCCCCCTCTCCGCGCACCGTAGCCTTCATCCAGCACATCTGCTTCTCGGCGACCATGATCGGATAGACTGTCGATGCTCCAACGTGGAAAGAGATCCCGCCGGCTTCGCCAATGGCGTAGCGGATACCATCGAACAACCTGGCGTGGTTCTCGACGAGATAGCGGGCGCCATAGTCTCCGCCTGCCTCTTCATCGCTCACGACTGCCAGCACGACGTCACCCGCGGGCGCCAACCCTTGCGCTCCGGCACGCAGCATCGCGGCCACCATCATCGTCACCGCGCCCTTCATGTCCAGAGTGCCGCGGCCCCAGATGTATCCATCGGCCACAACGCCATCGAAAGGGGGATGGGTCCATTGCTGGCCCTCGGTGGTCACCACGTCTGCGTGCCCGTACATCAGGAGCGGCGGCGCGAGTCCCTGCCCAGGCAGCCGCGTGATCAGGTTGGGGCGCGTCTCCTCGCGGGCCAGAATCGTCGTCTCAAATCCAGCGGCGGTCAACACCTCATCTATGTACTTGATACACTGCACCTCGTTCCCCGGCGGATTGGTGGTGTCAAAGCGGAGCAGGTTCTGGAGCAACTCCAAGGGACGCTCGTACAAGGTCGCAAGATTTCCTTCCGGTTTTGCAGACATGGTTACTCCCCTGTCTCCGCAGTTGCGCTGGCAACGGCCACAGCCCGGTTGGGGATCTGCTCATAGTACGCCACAAAGCGAGCAGGCTCCGGCGCGTCGTGCTGGCGCATGTTATCGGCCCAGCGGAATCCGATCGACTGGTACAGCAGCTCGACGGTGACGGTGAGCGGGCCCTGCGCGCCGTCCAGGAAGATGGTGTACCGGGTCGTGTCCATCGCCCCCACAAAGTCGGCGTCGTCCGCCGCAGCGCCATAGACGGCAATGTCGGCATCGACCACACCCTTGTCAAAGCCGGCGGGAAGCAGCCGGTTGTCCTTCAGGTACATGGCCCCGGCTACCAGCGTCGTGGTGGGCTTACCCTCCGTGTCGCCCATGATCCCTTCGTAGATCTGCACTTGATCCGGACTATCGATGACCAGGTGATGGGGTTCGTGGGTGGCTGGATCGGCGTCATTGTCGTTGCCGGCAATCGAGCCATCGGCCCTGATAGCCCCCGACTCGAATACCACATCCCCACTGGCGTCCTGTACGATGAGGTGCAGCCAAGCCCGGCGCGACGGGTATGCCGTGGGGAACTTGTGTCCCGTCATCGTTCTGACGACCACATCCGCGGTCAGCGTCGAGCCGTTCGTGCTGACGTTCTCGAGCGCGATGGTAGCGGTGCGCCTCTGGAGCTGGTCTACCGTCTGGGCCAGTTTCTCCTCGAATTGGGCGCTCGATGCCGCGACCGATAGCTCTTCTCCAAATGCCCTCATCATGTCCAGCACAAAGACGTTGCCGCCTACCAGGGTGTGCTGGAAGAACGGGCTGCGCAACATGTGCCCGCCGACGACCGAGATGCTGACCCCTCCCTGGGCCGTTGGCATGTGGCAGCCCTGGCATGAGAGGCTCTCGCCAAAGTCGCTTGCTTGCCACTCCAGGTAGGGCACCTGCTCCGGGAATTGGCCGGCGACCTGACCTGCGGCATCGACAACCGGGGTATAGACTGTGTGACAGGTGGCGCACAACTCCGACTGCTCCACGTGCATGCCCTGCATGGGAATGAACCCGGAGGCCGACTGCATCGTCCGCACCATGCCCATCCCTGCGAAATAGGGGCCAAAAGCCTCTCGCCCATCGCGCGGCAGATCAGCGTCGATCACATAGCCGCCGTCAAAGCTCTCGTGTTCGCCAAACCCGTCCGGCTGGATCTGGTGGCAGAGCGTACACGATACCCCGTCCATTGCCAGGGGATGGAGTGCGTGTGCCGGGTCAGAAAAGCCGCTGTCCAGTATCTGCCCGGTGGCGCCCGCGACGGCGTCGGAGAAATGCGCCATGGGCATGTGGCAGGTTGAACACAGGTCCTCGATTACCCCCTGATACTCCGGGTTGCTGAGTACCTCTCTGCGGACCGACGCCTGCCAATACGGATCGCGGGCAGCGTTCGCCATCAGCGTAGAGCGCCAGGCGGCGTCGATCGATACGTCCGCGCCAGCCTCATCGACCATCTGGGTGTGGCATGCTGCACATATCCCGGAACCCGCAAAGAACTCCTCTCGATTCGTGGGCAAGGGCAGGCCGGCATAGCCAGCTTGGGGGGACTCGGGTACCAGCCCGGTCACTGGCGTTGGCATGACTTCCGGCATCACAGCCAACTGCGTCGCGGTAGGCTCCTGGCCGGGTTGAGAGCCGCAGGCCACCAGAAACAAAGCTGCAACAGCGAGGACCAGCCACGTCGTTTTCATCTGTGCCTCCTTGCTAGGGTTGTCGGTTGTCGGCGTTGTTGGTTGAGGCCTACATCTGTAGCGCCGGGTCTATGGCAGGCGCCCCCTCAGGCAAGAGGGGGCGCCGGTAAGAGACTATGCAATCATGACCAGCCGCGCCGGCACTGCCACCCGGCGTGGCTGGTTAGATGGTCTCTGATCTTCGCTGCTGTGCGCCAAATCTCACAGCGCAAAGAGGGTGACGCTCGCCCCACAGTCGCGGGTCTGGCAGGACTGTGAGGCGTGCGCTCGCCCCATCACGTATCTCTAGTAGGTCACCACTCGCGGCAGGGCCTTGGCCTGCTGGACCCAATCCGCAACCTGGGACTGCGTGGGCAGCCTGCGCACCAGCTCTTTGGCCGCGTTCACCTCTCGCAGCTTGGCGTACAGGTTTTCGGCATTGCGTTGCGCCAGTTCGGGTACGGTGTCCACGCCAGCTTCCTCCAGGAGGTCCGAGTATTCCTCGCCGACGCCCTTGATGCGGAACAGATCGGCAAGGTTTACCCACTCCAGGATCAGCTTGCCGCTGATGCCCGTCTTTTCCTCAAGCGCCTCCCGGCCCTTGGGGGAAGCACCTGCTTTCAGCAAAGCTCCCACCGTTGTGATCCCGGCGGCTACCAGCTTCCCGGCATAGACCGGGCCGATTCCCTCGATGTCAATAATCTTGGCCATTTTGGTTTTTCCTTTCTTCTCTGAACCTGCCACCCTCCGCCATATGGGCCGGGCGACAGGGAGAATATGATGGGTTCATTATACCCCACAATGCCCAATATGCAAGAAGGGCAAGAACACCTGCGGCACAGGCTCCTATACACAACTCAAATAGAGTTTGGATGATGGAGTCGAGCCTTTAGGCGGTCTTTCCGGCTGAAGCCTCCATTCCAATTGCTTAAGTTCTATCTGGTTGCTCTATTGGCCATGCTCCCGGAGGCGCTGCAGCTCCTCGTAGCGCTCGATCCTCTGCCCGATGACCCGGAGGCTATCCTCCCAGAAGGCGCGCTGGCGGATGTCGAGCCCAAAGCGCGCGGCCAAGTCCGCAGCAGTCCCTTCCCCCGTACTGCGCAGGAGCTCGTCATACTCGGGCAAAAAGCTCGCCCCGCGCTCCTCGTAAATGGCGTACAGCCCCAGGCCAAAGAGCAACCCAAAGGCGTAGGGAAAGTTGTAGAACGACAGATCGGTGCGGTAGTAGTGCGGCTTCCAGGCCCACATGTAGGGGTGCAGTGTGTCCTGATCCAACCCATCCCCATACGTTTCCTGTTGGGCCCGCACCATAATCTCGCAGAAATCGTCGGCCGAGAGCTCGGCGCCGGCGCGCCGTTCAAAGACCTCCTTCTCAAAGAGGTACCGGGAATAGATGTCGACGACGACCTGGCCAGCACCGTTCAGAAACTCCTCAAGGATGGCGAGCTCCTCGTCGATGCCGGTCGTCTCTGCCAGCAGCGCATCGACAATGATTGTCTCGTTAAAGATAGAAGCCGTCTCGGCCAGGGTCATGGGCGTCCTGCGCTGCAAGATGGCCTTCCCTACCTGGCACTCGTTATGGTAGGCGTGCCCCAGTTCGTGCGCCAGCGTGGATACCTGGCCCAGCGAGCCGTCAAAGTTGCACAAGATCCGCGACTCTTCCACGGCGGGAACGCCCATGCAGAATGCGCCGCCCCGCTTTCCGTCGCGCGGCTCGGCGTCGATCCAGTTCTGCTCAAGAGCGCGCCGCGTAAACGACACCAACCGGTCCGAAAACGTGGAAAAGTTCGCCAGGATAAAGTCGCGCGCCTCCGCGTAGGTGTAGCGCTTCTCCGACTTGCCCACCGGGGCAAAGAGATCCCACCAGGCCAGAACCTCCTTGCCCAGCAGCTTGGCCTTGGCACGGAAATAGCGCCGGAACATGGGAAACGAGTCGTGCATGGCGCCCAGCATCGCCTCCAGCGTCTCCCGGTCGATCCGCGCCTGGTCGATGGCCGCGTGCAGGGCGTCGGTGCGTCCCCGGCGCCTGTTCAGCGTAACCACGGTCCCCTTGACACCGTTCATGCAGGCCGCCAACGGCTCGCGCATGCTCTCCCAGGCTGCCACCTCGGCTTCGTGGGCCTTGCGGCGCAGATCCTCGTCCGCATCGCTCTTTAGATTCTGCAACACCGTGATGGGCAGCTCTTCCACCTTGCCCTCGCGCTCAAAGGGGACCTTGAGCTGCGAGGTGACAACCCCTTGCAGCTTGCTCCACGCGCGGACGCCGCTGAGGGAAAGCTCGGCGGCCAGCGCTTCCTCCGCCTCGCTCATCAGGTAGCGGCTCTGCTCAGCGGTCTCGGTCACAAAGAACTCGTGCTCCCTGGCAGGACCCTCCACCGCCAGCGCGGCCTGAAAGAGCTCGTCCTGCTCAGCGACGGTGCCCAGCCAACCCTCAAATCGCACCTGTTGGCGCTGAATCTGCACCATCAACGGTTCCAGCTCGGACATGAGCTTGCGGGCTGCAGTGTTGTAGGAATCGGTCGAAACAAAAGAGGAGACATAGACCCGCAGCGTGGCGCCAAGACGCAAGATGGCATTCATCCTGTCCAGGTAGCCGGCGATGACTTTTGCCAGTGCAGCAGGGTCCTGCGGGAACGGCCCGCCCCTGGCAATCTGGTTGGTCTCCAGGTACTGGTCCAGATCCTCCATCATGGTCTTGATCTGCTCGACGGCGGCCTTGCGCTCTTCCGATTCCAAACCGGGGTAGACATTGGAGAGGTCCCAATGGGGCAGGGTTTCGTTACTCATAGTATTAACACTCCTTCGTTCTGTAGTATTCTGTGCCTCTGCTGGTCATCAACAGGTTGCCGCCGGGGCGCGTTCCAGGTGAACAATCCCTTCGCCCCGGCTCTCAGTAGCCTTTGACCTTGTCCACCACGTTCAGCAGTGGCTGGCCAGACAGATAGCGATCCAGGTTCTCCGCAAAGAGCGCGATAGCCCGCTCGTCGTAGCGCGGCGTAAAGCCGGCCACGTGAGGAGAGATCAGCGCGTTCTCCATGGTCCACAATGGGCTATCATCAGGCAGGGGTTCGCGCTCGAAAACGTCCAGCCCGGCCCCGGCGATCCAGCCATCGCGGAGCGCCCGGACCAACGCTTGCTCATCCACGATGGGTCCGCGCGCAATGTTCACCAGGTAGGCGCTGGGCTTCATGGCCTTGAGCTCCGCCTCACCTATGAAATGCCTGGTCTCGGGTGTCAGCGGCAGGCTGATCACCACATAGTCACACTCGGGCAGCATCTCGTGAAGCTCTGCGGGCAAGAAGAACCGCTCGGGGATGGCGCCTTCCGGGTCGCCTGTGCGCTTTACGGCGTACCCCTTCTCAGCCTGTCCCGGCGAACGGCGTAGCGCCAGCACACGCATGCCAAAGGCCTTCCCCAGCCGCCCCACTTCCCGGCCAATGCTGCCATAGCCGAGGATGCCCAGCGTGCTACCCCGGAGCTCCGGCCTGGCATACAGGTCCCACCGGTTCGACGGCCACTTTGCATCGCGCTGGCATTGGGTCCACTGGGGCACCTGCCAGCGAAAGGCCAGGATGGAGGCAAAGACGTACTCGGCGATGGGCGTGGCATGGATGCCGCTGACCGTCGTAATGGCGACGTCGCTCTTGATGATCGGGTGATCCAGGATGTGATTGGCGCCTGCGCTGTGTAATTGGAGCCAGCGTAACCTGGGGGCGAGTTCCAGCGCATCGGGCGGGAGGCTGAAAGCGTACAGGATCTCGACGTCTGGATGGGCCGCGAGGGCTGCAGCAACCTCATCGTTGTTGTGGCAGGTCTGCTGCTCTAAGCGCAGTAGCGGCGAGACAGCCCGCAGTTGATCCAACAAGGCGTCCGTGAATCTCAGCGTGCTCAGAACCTGAATGGGATCCATAGCTCTCTCCTGTCTGAACAGTCCCGTGGCCGGTCAATTATAGCACAGACCGGTGTGGTGGCAAAGAAAAGGGAGCAGGGGCCCGAGATACAGGTAGGGCGGGTGCATTTAGATTTTGATGTTATAATGGGGCTACCATCAGACGAGGGAGGAGCCCCATGGAGACAGAGAGACTGCAGGCCAGCGTCATCGAGTGTTTCGCTGAGCTGGGCGATCCGCGCCGGTTCAATAGGCGGCACAAGC
>JBFFCR010000079.1:0-11954 GCA_041559855.1 Anaerolineae bacterium
CGTCCCATATAGTCGGCATAGTCTGGCAGCTTTTCCAACAGCAGCTCCTCTTCCTGGCGCGCTGCCCTCGGGAAATCGACCGAGACGTAGAGAAGCATGATCAGCGTTGTGATTGCCGGGCAGACCAGCAGCATCCCGATCGCAATGAGAAAGAACGACGTGAACACAGGATGGCGCACGCGGCGATAGGGCCCCGTATCCACCAGATGCTGCCCTTCCTGGAAGCGCACATCCTCCACGTAAAAGTGCTTGAGATGCGATCTCGCCCACCAGTGCAACGCTAGCGCAACCAGGATCAGGGCGACCCCGGCGGCCTGGATCGCCATGCCCCACCAGGCACTGGTGCTCAGTCCCAGCATGGGCAGCAGTACAGGCTGCAGCACCAGCAAGGCCCAGAATGCGACCATCAGCGCCGTGTAACGCCAGCTCCGGGCATCAGAATCATGGGCGCGACGCCCATAGTAGCGCATCATGACAAAGTCTACCGTATAGTAGACCAGCCCTGTAAAAAAGAGTATCAAAGACTGAGGAATCCCGGTCAGCATCTGTCCACGAGTACCATGAAGGCTCTAGTGCCCCGGCCCCACAGGATCATCCTCTGGAGCCAGACAGGCTTCGGGATGAGGCCACGCACCTCGAGCATCCCGAGACATTATACCCTGTTTCTCCGTTTCTGGAAAGCGCGGCATCTCCTCCCGAATTGCGATGGCGCCTACGCAGACCTTCCAGTACAGGCTGCGCTTGGCTGCCCGGCGACCAGCACAGTATAGCACAGTGCCCCAGGACCCACCATAGGACCTTTGTACTACCGTAGCGTCGTGAACGTCCAGGTCGCGCAGGTCCAGGCGCACCTGGACCGCACGCGTTCAAGCCAAGCAGCGAAGGATGCCGCTATCCAACATCGGGGATTCGTGTCTCTTGCAGCGTATGACGCCCAGCTGTGACCAGGCCCGGTCCACAGCAACACGACTGCAACAGCAGGCCATCGCCTATTGTGGATGGCGGGGCCGCCGCTCAGTGTGGAACGTCACCCGGCGCTGTCAGCGCGCTGGTCGCGCGTTAGCCTGGAATCCTACTCCTTTGGGCTCGGTTGCTTCAGCGCGTCGAACTGCGCCTGCAACTCCATACGCCTGGTCTCGGCAGCCCGGCGACCTTCCGCCATCAACTCCTCGAATCGCTCCTCCAGCATACGCCTCGTCTCGGCGCCGCTCTGAGGCGTGAACAGCAACACCAGGCCAATCGCCACACCAGCACCCAGCAACACGCCAGCCAGAATTCGCAGGACCTTACCCACTCCATCACCTCCACTATCCTATTCGATCACCACAGCATTACCAGAGCGCCAGAGCCGGCGTCGCCCATTCGACCGTCACTTGCACAGCCAGCATAAGGCCCGACAGGCTCACCAGCGCGACAGGCGCCCACCGGTAGTCGGACAACCCCGCCAGCGCAGCACCCCACAGCAGGTGCCATGGCTGGCTTCGCACCGCCCCCAGCAGAAAGACAAGCAGCAGCGCAACAAAGCTGCCATTCACCAGTTGCTGGAAGGAGCCATTCTCGCGCCATGCCTTCACAAGCAGAGCGCACCAGGTAAGCAGGAACAGCAGCAATCCCGCGGCCAGGATCACGGGCACCGTCGCCGGGGATTCACCACGCCAGTTCACAGGCTGGAACAGCCTCCCCACGATCCCCACGAGTCCATCCCACCGCACCAAAGGCGCTGCAACCGCTCCGGACACGACCACGACCGCAAGCCCCCCGTGCACGACCGGGCGGACTAGATCCTTCAGCCTACCCTCCCGCCAGCGCCGCCAGATACAGAGCCCGAACAGAGGAACCAGCGCCAGGCTCACATACTTGAACCACACCGACAGCGCCAGCGCCCCAAAGCTCAATGCCCACCGGTCCTTCAGCAAGAGCCACACCGCAAGCAGGGCAAAGGCCATCATCACGATGTCGTTATGTCCATCTCCCACGGCCATCAGCAGCGCAAAGGGATTCCAGGCAAAGAGGTACAATCCCTCCAGCGCAGCCTCAGGCCGGAGTTCCCGTAGGATCCTTTCGATCAGCCAGGCACTGCCTAGATAGGCCGCTGCAGCAAGCGCCTTCAGATAGAACAGCCCTGCCACCATGTCGTACTTCCCAAGCGTTCCGACTGCCGAGAGTAGGGCCCAGGCGGGCCCGTACACTGAGGGGCTTTGCGCATAGACGATTGGATAGGCCTGCACGAGCGGATCCTGGTAGTCCAAGGGCGCCTCCACCAGTGGGTTGCCTCCCAGGTCAGTGAGCATGTGCGCCTCGCTCAGATAGACGAACAGGTCCGCGGTGATGGGCATCAGCCAGACCAGCGCCGCGGCAAAGACACAAGCAAAAGCCCAAATGGTGCGTCGCTGTGCCTCCCCTCTGCGCACGGAGCGCAGCCCCCAGACATACAAGGCCATCAGCAGTCCGACGCCACCCAGACAGATCGCCCACACGGACGGGGTCCCGCCCAGAAGCTGGGCCCAACTCCGGAGCGCCCCACCGTAACGCCACCAGGGCAATCTGACCGCCAGAACCAGATAGACGGCAGCACAAAGAAGGCCAGCCACCAGCAGCACTCTGCTACCTCGCACCCGCGTCTGCCTCTCCATTGCTCCGCGGCGGGCCCGTCACCCATCCCCTGGTCGGCCCCGCCGGCCCATGACCCGCACGCTAGCAATATGATACCACAGGGTGCAGCCCGCGGCAACATCCCGGATTCCACGGTAATCCATCAAGTCGGCGAAAACTCCTGAACGCATTGAAATGCACGATCATGGCTGCAATGGCCTGGTGCCATGTGACTAGCCTGGAATAGTCCTGAGGCGCCTCCGAACCTGTCGAGGGACCCGGTCAAAGGACGCTTTCAGGCTGCTTCTGACCTCGGCCACCACGAGGCTCACCCATCAACAGGCTCGGGATGCCTATGCTCGCTGGTCTAGGACAGATGGGAAGCCTCCAACAACCACGCGGGTCCAATTGGCGCAGCCTGGCACTTGTGGTACAATGACGGCGACCTGAAGCGCGGGGGATAGTCATGCCCATCCGAGTTCTGCCACCCGAAGTAGCTGGCAAGATCGCAGCCGGAGAGGTCGTAGAGCGACCTGCATCGGTGGTCAAAGAGCTGCTCGAGAACAGCATAGACGCCGGGGCCACCGATATCCGCATCGAGATCCGCGAGGGAGGACGTCGCCTGATCCGCGTTGCCGACAACGGCAGCGGCATTCCTGGCGACGAGGTCACCCTCGCCTTTGCCCGCCACGCCACCTCCAAGCTGACTGCCGTCGAGGACCTGGATCACATCTCGTCCCTCGGGTTTCGCGGCGAGGCCCTTGCCAGCATCGCTGCCGTCAGCCAGGTCAGCATACTGACGAGGCCAAAAGCGCAGACAGTGGGTCAGTTCGTCAAGGTTGATGCCGGCCAGATCAGCCACCAGGAAGGACGCGGTAGCCCCGCGGGAACCGTCGTTATCGTCGAGCACTTGTTTCGCACCGTGCCGGCCCGTCTCAAGTTCCTCAGACAGCCCCAGACAGAGACAGGCCACATACACACCGTGGTCACCCACTACGCAATGGCCTATCCCGAAGTACGGTTCACCTTGACCGCTGACTCTCGCCAGGTCTTTCAGGCTTTGGGCAGCGGCAAGCTGCACGACGTGCTGATCGCCGTATACGGGCTCGATGTTGCCGAGCAAACGCTGGAGGTTTCGAATGCGCCGGGGCACGGCGCCGTAACAGAACCCGACGACGAGACCCCCGTCCCTCCCGCCTGCCGCGTCCACGGCTACACCAGCATGCCGTCTCTCCACCGCGCCAACCGCACGTACATCACCTTCTTTGTAAACCGCCGCTGGATCCAGGACCGGTCCCTGGCGCACGCCGTGGCCCAGGCATACCACACGCTCCTTCCGGTCGGCCGCCACCCGCTGGCCGTGCTCCTGCTGGAGATCGACCCGGCCGAAGTGGATGTGAACGTCCACCCCACCAAGCGCGAGGTCAAGTTCCGCAATGGGCGGGGCGTCTTTCATGCCGTACAGAGCGCAGTGCGGCATACCCTGGTGGAGCGTTCGCCCGTACCCACCCTGAGCTATAGCCCGCGCACCTGGCCCGCGCCCGATTGGGAGCGCCGCCAATCTCTCATCGCTGCCGGGCGAGGCGACCCCGATCTCTCCCAGCTGGCCATGGAGCTCTACCGTCCCGGCGAGCCGGAGCCAGTAGGCCCCGTGCGCCTGCCATTGCTGCGCGTCGTCGGCCAGGTCGGGCAGACCTACATCGTCGCCGAAGGACCGCAGGGCATGTACCTCCTCGACCAGCACGCAGCCCACGAACGCGTGCTGTATGAGCAAATGATGGCCGAGCATGAAGAGCATGCCGTCACATCGCAGACGCTGCTGGAACCCCTGTCCCTGGAGCTGGATCCTGTCCTCGCCGGTGAGCTCGGCGAGCACCTTGGGTTTCTGAACCATGTCGGCTTTGCCATAGAGCCCTTTGGCGGCACCAGCTACCTCCTCCGCGCCGTGCCATCCATCCTTGTCGTGCCAGATGTCCGTGCAGCCCTGGTGGACATTCTCGAGCTGCTTCGACAGGGCGACGATCCGCTCGCTACGCAGGCTGAAGAACGTCTCATCGCAGCCGTATGCAAGCGAGCCGCCATCAAGGCCGGACAGACGCTCACCACAGAGGAGATGCAGCAGTTGGTGCGCCAGCTCGAGCAGTGTGAATCGCCCCGCACCTGCCCTCATGGCAGGCCCACGGTGCTTCACTTCTCCGTCGAGCAGTTGGAGAAGGAATTCGGCAGGCAATAGGAGATTGCCATGACAAGCGCTCTCGTTCTTGGCTCGACGGGCTGCATCGGCAACAACGTGACCAGGGCATGCCTGGCGGCAGGTTGGTCCGTGCGCGCCTTTCGACGCCCGACCAGCCCAACCTGGATGCTCGATGGTCTCGACGTCGAACAGGTCACGGGCGACCTGGCACAGCCAGCGTCCCTCGCAGATGCCATGCGCGGCTGCGACGTCGTCTTTCATGCCGCAGCCTACTACCCGCGCCACTCCCTCGACATCAACGGCTCGCTCCGCGAGGCCGTGCTTGGCATGCGCAACGTGCTTGCCGCAGGTGAACGGACCGGGATTGGACGCCTTGTGTTCACCAGCACATTGACCACCATTGGGCCGCCGTCCGAGCCAGGGCGATTGTCAAACGAGCAGGACTTTTACCTGCCTGGCAGCACCGGCAGCGCCTACTTTGAGAGCAAATGGGCCATGGAGGTCGAGGCCTGGCGGGCCATTGCCAACGGAGCGCCTCTGGTCATCGTCAACCCCAGCGCGGTCTTTGGGCCCTGGGACGTCGGCCCCGCGACTGGCGAGATCATGGTCAATGTAGCCAAAGGACGCATGCCGTTTTGGCTGGACCTTGAGGTGAATCTGGTGGATGCCCGTGATGTTGGCGCGGGACAGGTGCTGGCGGCTGAGCGTGGCCGGGTCGGCCAGCGCTACATCCTGGGCGGAGAGAACTTGAGCGTGCGACAGGCTCTCACCCTCGTCGCCCGCGAAGCTGGAGTCGAGCCGCCCCGCTGGCATGCTTCTCTCAGGCTTGTCTCGGCGCTGGTACGGATTGGCGAGTCGCTGGGTCACCTGCCCTTGATCAAGCCGCTGCCCCTGGAGCATTTCAAGACGCTGCGCGAATGGCGCGCGCTGGACTGCAGCAAGGCACGACTAGAGCTGGGCTTTGCGTACCGCCCCTTCCCGGAGACTGTACGCGACACCCTGGCCTGGTTCAGGGAGCACCAGTATCTATAGCCCGGAGCGCGGTTCATCAGACACGACCGGGAGGTAATCGAGACACCTTCGGCCCTCTGTATCAAGCCAGACCAAGGATGGTGTGTGGGTATGAAGAAACTCTTGACAACCTTTTCCAACTGGCGGTTGCAGCATATCTTGATTGTCAGCTTTGTGCTGACCACGGCTATCACCGTCATCGTTGGCTCGGTGATCACCTACGGCGTGATCAACAACTACCTTGCCGGCGCCCAGGACGCGCGCGTGGGCCGGGACATGGATCTGGCCGATGCCTTCTACAACATCAAGCTCCAGGACATTTCGGCCACAGCAGGAAGGCTGGCCGCGTCAAAGGTCGTAGCGCACAACGTCGACTCTGCCAGCCAGCGTGACGCAAGTGCGATCCAGGCCATCCAGGATCAGATCGACAACGAGATCACCAGTCTCCCGGTGGGTACCCAGCGCTTGATCGTTCTCACCGATGCTCAGGGTCGCTGCATTGCAGGCCGCCTCGCTTCCATGGGGCACTCGACCCCCATCGCCTGCCAGACCGACTGGTCCTCATGGCCCATCGTCGCTAGCGTACTCTCAGAGGGCGAAAGCCACTCCGCCACCGAGGTGTTTCCCGCCAACACCCTGGCAGTAGTCGGCCTGGGCAGGCAAGCCGCCATCCCCCTTACCGAGACGCCAAAGGCAGCCCCTGAACCCTTTGACCCCAGAGAGGGAACCGCGGGTCTGGGCCTGACGAGTGTTGCTCCGGTCTTTTCGGAGGACGGCGAGCTGGGCGGTACCGTGCTCGCCGCCCACCTCTTCAATCAGGATTACACCCTGGTAGACCGCATCAAGGAGGTAGCCGGAGTCGACACAGTCACCATCTTTTTCGGGGACCTCCGTGTCTCTACCAACGTCGAAGATGAATTCGGCAACCGCGCCATTGGCACGCGCGTGTCGCAGGAAGTGTTTGACCACGTTCTGGTCGGAGGCGAGGAATTCACCGGACCAGCCTATGTCGTCAACCAATGGTACACAACCCGCTACCAGCCCCTCTACGACCACACCGGTCAGATCGTCGGCATGCTCTACGTCGGCGCCAAACAGGCCTCCTTCCAGAGCCTGCTGGATTCCTTCCAGCGTGAGGTATTCCGCACCACTGTCGCCACCATTCTGTTGGCCGTTCTGATCGCGATTCCCGTCTCCCTCTGGATCTCCCGACCCTTCACCATCCTGGCAGGCGCGACGCGACGCGTTGCTCAGGGAGACTGGTCGGTCCGTGTGCCCACCACCGGCTTGCGGGAAATGCGCACCCAGGCCGCGTCGTTCAACACGATGGTGGAGAACCTCCAGGAGGCCCAGGATCAACTGGTTCAGCAAGAAAAGCTGGCCTCGGTCGGCCAACTCGCAGCCGGGGTTGCCCACGAGATCAACAACCCCCTAGGCTCCGTCCTGCTGTACGCCGACATACTCTACAAGGAAACCCCCGACGACAGGCAGCAGCAGCGCGAGGACTTGCAGATGATCATACGCGAGGCGACCCGCTGCAAGGCCATCGTCAACGACCTGCTCAACTTCTCCCGGCAGAACCAGGTCCTTGCGCAGACGACAGACCTCAACGCCCTGCTGCACGACCTGGCGGCACAGAAGAGAAAACAAGAGCTCTACACCAATGTGGAAATCGTGGAGGACCTCGACCCTGCCCTGCCGGCCATTCAGGCTGACCCCCTCCAGCTTCACCAAACCTTCGTCAACCTGATGGACAACGCTGCTGAGGCGATGCCCGAGGGCGGCAGGCTGAAGCTCAGAACCTATTCGGGTCCAACTCCCGGCTTGGTGACCGTCGAGGTCCAGGACACCGGAGTTGGGATCTCGGAAGAGAACATGAAAAAGCTCTTTACACCGTTCTTCACGACCAAACCGATCGGCAGAGGGACGGGGCTCGGCCTGGCGATTATCTATGGCATTGTCAAGATGCACCGGGGCCAGATCAATGTGCAAAGCGAGGTCGGCAAGGGCACCGTGTTCACCATAACGTTGCGCCAGCAGTTGGCGGCACCGGCAGAACCTTCGGGTGCCGGCACGGTTCAGTCCTAGACCGGCCTGGTTGGGCCGGCAATAGAGGAAGCAATCGTATGTTGGATAGCCTTGCTGCGTACGCTGCTAGCTCAAGCCAGCCTGAGCCAGTCGAAGGGGATGTGCGCAGCCCCGCTTGCACGAGCCGCGAGCAATCATCCTTCGACCGCGCGCCACGGCAAGCCCGGAGGGTGCTCTTGCTCCCTGCACGCTAAGCCAATCGCTGGCCAGTTTCTCTGTAAGGAGCGACTCCTGTGGCTAACGAAGACGAATCACAGACAACCATCCTTGTTGTGGACGACGAGCTCGGCATGCGCGAGGGCTGCCGGCGGGTCCTGGTGCCTGCTGGCTACAACGTGAACACAGCCTCGGACCTGGTCACAGCCCACAACCTGATGCAAGAGGCGGACTATGACATCTATCTGCTCGACGTCATGCTGCCAGACGGCAGCGGGTTGGACCTGCTGGCCGACATTGTCCAGCGCGATCCGCAGGCCATCTGCATCATCGTAACCGGCTTTGGCAGCATCGATATGGCAATTGAGGCGGTCCGCCAAGGAGCCTACGACTTTCTCTCCAAGCCATTCACCGCCGATGAGCTTCTGATCGCGGTTGGTCAGGGCTTGGAGCGGCGCGAGCTCAAGGCTATCGAAGCCCAATCCGAGGAATTGGCGCGGGCCAAGGCCGAGCTCGAGCGACTCGACCAGGCCAAGAGCCAACTCATGCTCCAGATGGCGCACGAACTCCGCGCTCCTGTGGCTGCCGTCCAGAGCTATATCAACCTGATCCTCGGCGGCTATACGGCGCCCGCAGAACTCGAGCCTACCCTCTCACGCGTGCACGAACGGCTCGAGGAGGTGCTCGATCTGATCGCCGACCTCCTCGAGCTTGCTCATCTGAAACAGGCCAGTGGTCTCTCCCGGGGCAACCAGGAACCCCAGGACATGGCTGCCATCCTCACCAAAGTAAGCGACCTGTTTCAGCAGCAGGCAAATGAAAAGGAACAGATCTTGCAGGTTGAGATCCTGGATCGCCCATCCGTGACCGCTGACCCCAAGCATCTGGAACAGATATGGACCAACCTGATCAGCAACGCCATCAAGTACACGCCCCGTGGTGGGCAGATCACGGTGAAGCTTCAATCAGAGCAGGATACCGCCCGCGGCACCGTCGCAGACTCGGGCATTGGCATCTCTGCGGATGACTTCCCCCATCTCTTTGAGGACTTTTTCCGGACCGACGAGGCCAAAGCCACGGGCGAGATCGGCACCGGCTTGGGCCTGGCCATCGTCAAGCAGATCGTCGAATCGTATCAGGGAGAGATCAGCGTCACATCAGAACCGGGCCAGGGCTCTCGTTTCACCTTCACCTTGCCAAGCGAGGGCAACTCCGAAAAGGCCGGCGCCCTGTCGGCGGAGTGAGCGCTGCGTCTGACGACAGACTTGCTCCCCAGCAGACGGCCAGGCTCAGCGCGGGGGAGCGGTGCACGAGAAAAGCGCGACACTTGAGATGCCGCGCTCCACACCTGAGCTTCCTTACAGACGTCGTTTAGGGCAAGTCGAAAGTATCCCGCAACGAATCCAGCGCAACCTCCAGTAGATCCGACTCGATAACGCACGAGACCGTCGAGATCGACGTGCTGATGGCCATGATGTTCACCCCACTGTCCGCCAGCGCCTCGAACATAGTCCCGGAAATGCCGGGGCGCTCGCGAAAGTCAGGCCCGAAAATGGAGACAATTGCCACCTCAGGATAGGAAATCACCTGCCCGGCCTTCAACCCAGGCGCAACCAGCTTAACAGCCTCTAGAGCTGAAGAGCCGTCATCTCGATCCACGCACACAGCCAACTGATCCTGTTTATTCTGATCGATGCACTGCACGACAAACTGGACGTTGATGCCTCGACGTCCCAGTTCACCCAGGATAGCAGCAGCGATCCCCGGGCGATCGGGTACTGCGGTCACATTGAGAAGCGACAGATGTGCATTCTGCATGATCCCGCCAATCCGGATCTTTCCCATCCTCGTTTCCTCCCATACCCCGCCTGGACCCGAAGTTGCCTCTAGGCCAGGGCTGCGTTCACGCGCTCCAGCAGCTTCTCAGGGTTCACAGGCTTTGTCAGCCACTCGTCAACAGGAACATACTCATCTGTAGGGAACGCCACGCTGCCCTTCACCGCAGTCAGCGACGTCACCATAATCACGGGGATCTCGCGCAGCTTGGGATCGTCCGCCATCTCGCGGCTGACATCCAAGCCATCCAGTATGTATGACATCATGACGTCGAGCAAGACAAGATCCGGCACTTCTTGGCGCATGGAATCGAGGGCCTGGGCCCCGTTAGCGGCAGACACGATCTCATGTCCAGCCTTCTCCAGCACCTTGCTAGTCACCCTGACGAAATCCGGGTCATCGTCGACCACAAGGACCTTTGCCATTCATAACCTCCTCGAGCATTGCTCTGCGAATCAAGCAGATCGGATTATAGCACAGAAGAAAGACGCTGTCAATCCAGACGCGCAAAAGTCACTCCGGCGGCTGCACAGTCGTCGTCGCCGGAGCGTGCAGCGCAACCTACTTTGCTGCCCGATGCGAGACGGGCCTTGACCTGACTCTGCCGGAATCACTCGCCGCTGGCATTAGCCGTCCCCAAAGCCTTCCTGCCTCGCGGCGAGATCCATCCCCACTGTCAACAGGCGCTCAACCTCGGGGTGCACCTGACGAAAGACCCCGCGCAGATCCATCGTCTTCAGATAGCGATCACAGTCCGGGCAGACATACAACCGATAGACCCCGTCCTCACTAGGATAGTAGGTCTGCTTCTCCCTCGATCCACAGTACGGGCAACCCACGCGGGAATAGGGCCAGAGCGCATTGCAGCGGGAGCACATCAGCCGCCGCGCCCCGCGCTCCTCCTCCAAAAGAGAAAAGTTGGGACGCCCGCCGCATACCGGGCAGTAGCCATGGGCCCAGTCTGTGAGTTCTAGCTGAGGCAGGATCGCCTCTGCGGCTCGCTGCAAGACCGGCGCCAGAGCAAAGGCGACCGCCAGAGCCATCGGGTGAACGGCTGTCTCATCTTCCTCAGACCCTTCGCCCCTGACGGCTGGCGACGTCAGCGTGTCCCACGTCTCAAAGACTCCCCGCGCCAGGGCCAGCAGCTCATCCGGCCGGTGTTCCTCCAAAGCATTCTGCCAGCCCGGATTGTGCCGCCCGAGCACATCCGCGATCCGTGAAACCAGATCGCAAAAGCCCTCCGCCTCAAGGCTCAGATACTCGAAGGAGAGCTGTGGTATCCCACCTTCTAGCCGCCAGCGCGCCGCGAGCGCATCGCGGGCCAGGGGCCCAGTGATAGCAGCCTTGGCTTCGAACTGCACCTCATAGAGATCGTGATAAAAGTCCAACAGATCGGTTAGCGCTTTGTGTTGTTCTCGGGCTTCCGTCAGTGCATGCAGCACCGCCAGATCCTGCTCACCTGGTCTCATCCCTCCTCCAAGCCCGGGGATAGAGCTGAGGGACGCGCTGGCTACCGTCGAGCCTTCGGCTCCCTCAGCTCACGTTCCACGGGCACACTACCGTCCGTTTTCTGCCTTGTGCTTCTCCCACAGCTCCCTGGCTCGCTTCTCACCATAGTACCACATGGCATGGTGCTCACGGGCATACGACTCGGATATCACTCCGTATCGCATGCTCACCAGGCTCTGCCACATCAGTGGATGCACCACCGCCAGGAAAAAGTGGACGATGAACATGGCAAAGGTAATGATCGCGGTCAGATCGTGGACGAGCACCGCAAGCTGAAAGAGGACTGGCGGGATATGCCCCCGACCGAACCACATCAGGAACCCTGTCACGCCAAAGGATCCGGTCCCAATGATAATCGCCACCGCATTGAGCCGCTCCCCGGTGTTAAAGCGCGGTTGGGGCGGCATGTCGACATGCCGCCCAAGCACATAGTACGGTATGGCAGCCTTCAGCCACCCCACGTCCTCTCGCGTGAAGGTAAAGTTCTCTCGCAAGTGCATGATCAGTCGCCTGGGCTCCACCAGTGCATATATAACTGGCATCAGTCCCAGCACAATGGCAAAACCAC
>JBFFCR010000080.1:0-11903 GCA_041559855.1 Anaerolineae bacterium
TCACCCGGTACGTATCCGGCTGGATGGCCGCCTTCAACGCATCCTCCAGCTCCGAGAGGGGGTAGGTGCGTGAAATGAGGGGGCGGAGGTCGATCCTCCGTCTGGCGATCATCTCCACTGCCTTGCGCATGTCCTGTAGATCCTGGCTCATGGTGCCGGTCAAGACGATCTCCCTACTGTGGAACAGGTTGGGGTCCAAAGCGATCTTGATCCCGCGGGGGTGAATACTGGCATAGACGTGAACCCGTCCACCTTTTGCCACAGCCTCGATCGCCTGCTCGATCACCGAGCCGATGCTCATCGCGCACAGAATCGCGTCTGCGCCGCGCCCCCCGGTCAGAGCTCTGACCTTCTCGGGGAAGGAACTGCCCGTGGGATCGACGATCGCATCGGCACCCATCTCCAGGGCGAATGCCGCCCGGCCAGCATCTGGCTCGCTGACGAAAACCGTTGCCCCTGCCTGTTTGAGCAGCATCAGGTGCAAGATGCCCATGATGCCCGCACCGACCACCACCACCTGGTCCGAGTACCCGGCGCCTGACCTGGTCACACTTCGGATCACACAGGCCAGTGGTTCTGCAAGACATAGCTCCTCAAATGATACCTCGTTGCTGGCTGGATACAACTGGTAATCCTCCAGCAGGACATACTCGGCCAGCCCAGCCGGTCCGGGCACATCACCGTCTTGAAATGCCTTGCGGTTGTTGTCGCAGAGGTTATCCATGCCTCGCCGGCACGAATCGCAGTACCCGCACCGGGTCAGCATCGAAGCCACTACTCTGTCCCCCACCCGCGCCTTGGTGGTGATCCGGTTGCCAACCCGGACCAGCTCGCCCGCCACCTCGTGCCCGCTGGACAGGGGATAGAAGGGCTCCTCGCCCGTATATGAACGCTGTTCCCACGTGCAGAGAGCACACGCTCTGACTCTGACCAGTGCCTGCGAAGGGCCCGGTTCCGGAATCGGCACGTCATCAAATCGGATCGTCTTGGGTCCTGCAAAGACCGCGCGCTTGTATGTATCTACCATGATGGGTCCCTCCCTATGATGCCAGCAGTTCGAGCGCAGTGTCGACCGATGCGCCGTCGTGTACGATCGCCGCAACCGCTTGCACCATCCGTGCCGGGTCCTTCCATTGAAAGATGTTCCTGCCGCACGCCACGCCACAAGCGCCCGCCTGCATTGCCCCGTGGATCAGCGCCAGCAGATCGTGGGGATCCTCTGATTTGGTGCCGCCCAACACCACGATCGGCACATAGACCTGCTCCACTACCCTGGCAAAGCTCTCCACCTCGCCGGTGTACGCGGTCTTGATCAGATCGACGCCCAACTCCGCGCCGATGCGACAGGCGTCGGCGATCCCCTGTGGAGTCCATAACTCCTTGGGATTCTCGAACCCGCCGGGCAGCATCTCGGCCAATACCGGCAGACTCCATCCGGCGCATTGGCCAACAAGCTCCGACAGATAAGGCAGTGTCTGCGACTCGAACCGTGACCCTGGCATGCCCATGGCACCCACAGCATCGGCCCCCAGCCGCAGCGCATCCTCTACCTGGTAGACCAGGTAGAGACGATCCCGCTCTGCGGCAAGCGCCGAGATGCCTCCATCCACGCGCAGGATCAGCCCCATGCCGCCGATTTCTTGGGTGAACTGCTTGCTGACACCGTACGAGGTCAGAATCGCGTCGGCGCCGCCGCGGCGTACCTGTCGAATCACCGTGCCCGGATCCTCCAAGCCGTCCATCGCACCAAAGAGGGCGGCATGGTCCATGGCAACGATCAAGGTCTTCCCATCTTCTCGGAAGATGTGATTCAAGCGGTGATTGCTCTTTGCTCCAGTCATCTGTTTCTCCTTACCTGCGAACTGCAGAGTGCTTGCAGGTTGTACCAACTGCCAGCAACTCCCGCGGCCCGATTCTACCGTCGACCGGACGGTTGCACCATGTACGGCGGCTTTGCTTTCCACCGGCTTCTGGCGCCATGCTGGGCCATGCGCTTTCCTAGCGATTCCTCCGCCTGGGATCGAGGGCATCGCGCAGCCAGTCGCCCAGCAGGTTGATGCCCATGACTGTACCCAGGATCGCCAGCCCCGGAAAGAGCGCGATCCACCATTCGTTGGCAATGTACTCGCGACCATCGGCCACAATCCGGCCCCAGGTAGGAATGCCTGACGGCACGCCGAGTCCTAAGAAACTGAGTGATGCCTCAAAGATGATCATGTTGGCCACCAACAGAGTGGCGATCACAATGATCGAGGCCGTCACGTTGGGCAGGATATACCGCAGGATGATGCGGGCCTTGGAGGCGCCGATGGCGTGCGCGCTCATGACATACGGTTCCTCCCGGACCGAGAGCACGTCGCCACGCACCACACGGAAAAAGGTGACCCAGGTCGTGATCACCAGGACCAGGATCAGGTTGAGCAGTCCCGGGCCCAGGACTGCCGCGACCGCAATGGCCAGCACCAGGAAAGGGATGGCCTGCTGTACATCGCCCAGGCGTGAGATCACTGAATCGGCAGTTCCGCCCAGAAAGCCTGAGATCAGGCCGAGACCGACGCCGACCAGGCCAGAGGCAGCAGTAGCGGCCAACCCCACGAACAGGGAGATCTGCGATCCAAAGAGGAGACGGCTCAGCATGTCCCGGCCCAAGCTGTCGGTTCCCAGCGGGTACTCCAGGCTACCGCCCTCGGCCCAGAAAGGAGGCTTGAGACGATCCACGATGTTCTGTTCTGCAGGATCGCGCGGGCTCAGTACCGGGGCAAAGACTGCTGCCAGGACAGCCAGAGTCACCAGCACGAGGCCTAGCGTGCCGCCCCGGCTGTGCAGCAGCCGCCCAATGATGCGCGTGCCGGTCCCATCCAACCGCTGATCGCGGTCACTCATGCAGTCGAATCCTCGGGTCCAGCCAGCTGTAGGCAATGTCCACCGTCAGGTTGATAACCACAACGATGGCGGCTGTGACTGCCACAAACGACTGGATTACGGGAACGTCCCTGTAGCTGATGGCTGTCACCGCGAGACGTCCCATGCCGGGGTAGGCGAAAACCACTTCGGCGATAACAGCCCCGCCCAGCAGCCAGCCCATCTGCAGACCGATGACGGTGATGGTAGGAATGGCCGCGTTCCTGAGCGCGTGCCGTGTCGTGATAAGGTGCTCGGGCAAGCCCTTGCCCCGGGCGGTCGTGATATAGGTCTTTTCGAGCGTCTCCAGCAGGTTGGAGCGCAACAGCCGGGTGATGGTTGCCATCGAAAAGGAGCCAGCGACGACGGCGGGCAGGATCAGGCTGGTCCAGCCCTCCGCCCCTGATACTGGAAGCCACCGCAGCCTGACGCCAAAGATGAGCATCAGCATCAGCGCCAGCCAGAATCCAGGCACGGCCTGGCCCAACAGCACAAGCATGCGGATTAGCACGTCCGAGATCCTGCCCTGCCTCAATGCGGCAAGGATGCCAGCCGGGATGGCCACTATAAGCGCTGCAAAGAGCGCTCCAAACGTGAGTGTAAGCGTCGCCGGCATTCGCTGCAGAACGATCCCCATCGCATCGGTGCGGTAGTGATAGGAATAGCCAAAATCGCCTCTCACTGCGCGCGACATGAAGGAAAGGTACTGGCGCGGAAGAGAGCGGTCAAAGCCCATCTCGTGGCGAAAGGCCTCGATCTGATCCTGGGGCGTGTCGAGTGGGAGTAGCACAGCCACGGGATCTCCGGCGAGGTGCATCAACGAGAACACGATGATCGACACGCCAATGAGAACGATGGCTCCGTGAATGGCACGGCGGGCTATGTACCTTCCCATATCGCTGGTCCTACATCCCGGCACTATTCGGCCAGGGAAACTCCAGAGACAATGATGGCCAACAGCGGCGATGGTCGAAAGTTCTGCACGCTGCTGCTAAGGCCGTAGATCTGGGCTGCCGTGTTCAGATAGATGGCCAGCGGGTCATCATGCATCAACGCGCTCGCCGCAGCATAGTGCCCGGCCCGCTCCTCTTGATCGAGGGTGTCCCTGGCAGCCTCGAGGTGCATCGTCACCTCCTCGTTGCAGTAGCGGGCGATCCAGCCATTGCACGAGGCAAAGAGCTCGATGCTCTGCGGGTCAGGGGTGTTGCCCCAGCGGGCTGCCCACAGGATGCTCTGCGTGCGATCCATCCAGTTTTGGTTGAACTGGCCCAGCTCGAATTCCCGGATGGTTGCCGTCACGCCTACCTCAGCAAGGTAGCCAACGACAGCCTCGATCACGTCGTTCTTTTCCGTGGCAGTGGCGTCGAGGGTGGTCTCAAAGCCGTCGGGATAGCCTGCAGCAGCCAGCAGGTCCCTGGCTCTTTGCGGGTCGTAGGGATAGGGCGTCACGTTGGGGTTGTAGCCCAGATAGCCCGGTCCGATAGGGCTGGCAATGCGAGAACCAATGCCAGCCAGCAGGTTCTCGATGATGGCATCTGCATCCACCGCATAGTTCAGTGCCTGTCGCACCCGCATGTCATGCGTGGGCAGGGTCTCGTCGTCGGCGATAAAGAACACGTACTGGAGATGGAATGCCTCGTCGGGAACGACGACCAAGCCGGCGGCTTCCAGGTCATCCATCTGATCGGGCTCCACGTCCTGAATCAGGTGAACGCCTCCAGCCTCAAGTTCGGCGGCGCGGGTGGCGGCCTCTGGGATGGGCCGGAAGGTCACGTTGTCGACCAAGGGCTTGCCCTTGTAGCTGCCCTCCCAATAGCTCTCGTTCGCTGCCAGCGTGACGTGATCATCAGGCATCCACTCGACAAAGGAGAAGGGGCCTGTGCCGACCGGGGCCCTGGCGAATTCCTCAGCGCCCACCTCAGAGAAGTACTGGGGCGGCAGCATGGCCAGGCGGCTGGTCAGGCTGTCAAAGAGGGTACCGTCGGGCCGGTTGAGGAGCAGGCGCACTGTGTAGTCGTCCACGATCTCTACGGCATCGATGGCCGTGAACTTGCTCTTATTGGGCGCCTCCTCCTCGGCAAGCATGCGCTCGACCGAGAACTTGACCGACTCGGCCGTGAAGGGTTCGCCGTTGTGGAAGGTGACGCCCTCGCGCAGGGTGAACTCCAGGGTGGCCGTGTCCACAACAGTCCAGGACAGCGCCAGCCCGGGGACTAGGTTTCCTTCAAAGTCGCGCTCGATCAGGTGGTCGAACAGGGCGTGGACTACCGACCAACCGGCTGCCTGGTTGACAAAGAACGGATCCATGCTTTCCACATCGACGGAGAGACCGATCCTCAGTTCCGTCGGCTCTGGCGGCGCCTCTGTTGGTTGGGGTGGCGCCTCGGTGGGCTCGGGGAGCGCTGTCTGGCCGCACGCGACCAGACCCACCACCATGACCAGAACAACCAGTGCCCTGAGGACATCCAAAGTCTTTGCCATCTTGTTCTTCCCCTTCCTCACCCTAGCACTATGATCTGCCTAGCTGCCATTGTCCTGCATGTGGGCACCAAGTTGGTGAAATGCGCTGCGCAGATCGGGATAGAGACGCTTGTATACGCTGAACACATTGCTGTACTGCTGATGGCGTGCCTGGACAGGCTCCAGGATCGCGTCAATTCGCACCATCTGATTCGTGCCCTCGGTGATGTCTGGGAGCAGTTCCGCACCCACGCTGGCCAGGATCGCAGCGCCCAGCAGGGCGGCTTCGCGGATCCGTGGCACGGCAACCGGCACGCCCAAAACGTCTGCCTTGAGTTGGTTCCAATCGTGGCTGAGCGCCTGCTTGCCGCAGACGCGCATCTCGTCGATGCGTGCCCCGGAGACCTGTAGCTCCTCCGCCACATGTCGTAGGGCGTAGGCAACTGACTCCAGGACCGCCCGTGCCAGGTGCCTGCGCTTGTGGCTGAGCGTCAGCCCGAAAAAGACACCGCGGGCCAGCGGATCCCAAATGGGCGCCCGTTCGCCTGCCAGGTAGGGGAGGAAGATCAGCCTGTCGGCGCCAAGCGGCGCACTGAACGCTTCGCGAATCAGCTCATCGTGTGTCATGCTCGGGCTTGCTATGGCTTCCCGCACCCAATCCAGGCACCTGCCGAGGGCTGCCATCGCCCCACCCACAATGTATTCGCCGGGATGGATCCACGCCTCTGAGAAGACGCCAGGCCTGTCTATGGGCTCGTCCCAGCACAACGCCAGACCTCCCGAAGTCCCGTTTACGTCCGCTGAACGTCCCGGTTTGACCAAGCCGGCGCCGATAAAGGTCGCGATACCGTCATGTGCCCCAGCGATCACCGGCAGAGCTTCAGGCAGGCCTGTTGCCTCGGCGGCCGTCACTGTTAATCCAGCGATGGGGTGCCCTGCCTCTACCACTGGTGGAAACAGCTTGAGGGGTAGCCCCGAGGCCTCTGCCTCCGTCTCGGGGAACGGCTGGAAGTAGGCCAGGGAGGAGGCTACTGGCTGCCCGCACAACCGCAGCGCGACGAAATCCCAGGCGGCCAGGAACCACCGGGCCTGCGCGTAGGCTTCGGGCTGGTGTTGCGCCAACCACATGGCCATTGGCGTGTGTGCAAAGGGCGAGACCGGGTTGCCCATCCGTCGTGACAGCTCGTCCCGCGCGGCGCGTGGCCTGGTGTCCATCCACAAGATGGCGTTATGGAGTGGCACGCCTTTCCCGTCGGCCATGACGACGCTGGGTCCCTGGCCCTCCACACACAGCGCCGCCAGTTCCTGCGCCGGGACACCTCTTGCGACCTGGTGCACGGTCTGGCACACCGCGCCCCACCAGAGCTCCGGGTCCTGTTCCGCGCGCCCGATCTCGCCACTGGTGATGATGGGGTACGCAGAGCGCGCCAGGCGCAGCAGGGTGCCCTCCTGGTCAAAGAGGCCGGCCTTGGTCTCGCTGGTTCCCAGGTCCACGCCGATCACAAGACTTGCCATGCGCTTAATCCTATCCTACGCCAGTTTGTTCCTCTGGACGATGGTCACCCCGGCCAGGATCGTCAAGATCCCCAGCGCCGCTACCAGGTTCAGCTTTTCGCCCAGGAAGAGCCACGCGATCACCGGCCCGATGGCCACCTGGATCGAGTTGAGCGTCATCGCGCTCACCACCGTGGTCAGGTTCAGGGCCATGGTCAGGCTGATGAGCGCTGCCGCGGAGAACACGCCCGCCGCCAGCAGGCTGGTCATGATCCCTGCCGTGGTCTCGCCGTACAGGCCGACCTGGCCCGTTGCCAGCAGGTAGCCGTTCAGGCTCGCGACACCGACGACGGTCGGAATGGCCACTGCCTGGTACGGGTCCACCCCGCGGCGCATCGCATAGGTCTGCAGCACGCCCGCCAGCGCCCAGCACAGAGCTGTCCCCAAGGCATAGGGCACCGCCCACCACCAGGTTGGCGGCAGGTCGGTCCCGCCCCGGCCAACCGTCAGCGCCAGGATGCCCACCACACTGATCGCCATGCCCAGGGCCATGGAGCGTGTGAAAGGCTCGCGCAGCAGGATCGCGGCCAGCAGCGCGGCAAAGAGCACCTGGGTCCCTGTGAGCGGGCTGGTGATCAACACGCCGCCCTGGCGCAGCGAGCCGAACAGGAGCGGTGTGGCAACCACGAACAACAGCAGCCCGTTGCAGACCAGCGCGCCGATCAGGCGCCAATCCCTGAATGGTAAGGTCGTGTCCTTGCCATGCCTGTTGATGAACCAACCCATCGCCGTCGCGAAGAGCAGAACCGGGAGCGCCTGTACCGTGGCGCCCACCATGTTGTGAACCTCACCCTGCAGGGCGGCGCCGAGGAAGACCTGGTACAGCGCATAGCCAAACGCGGCGGCCAGCGCCCAACCCTCGCCCTTTCCCAGGTGAATGCGCATCGACGAGCCCACGCTCTGAGGACCTGGTTCCATCTGACCTCACCGACCTGCGATCACAGGTGTGCTGGCTCGACCCGGAACCTGTCCGGACGCTCCGTAGGATGCAGATACCCAGCAGGGATATCCGGGTAGTGGTCGAATATGAGAAGCACATGATGCTCGACGGCCCACCGCGCCAGGCGCCGCTTGGTCTCCAGATTCACCAGAGGCTGTACGTCGTAGGCCGTCAGTACTTCGAGCCTCTCCATGTGCAGGGGCCACGCCGCCGTATCCGCCAGGAACAGAGCCGTCTCTCCCCCGCTCTCGATCACCACATTCTGGTGTGCCGGGGTATGCCCGGGCGCCAGCATCGCCCGTACCTCGTCCGTTAGCCTCGTGTCCCCCCACAGGATGCGCAGCTGTCCTGCCCATTGAAGCGGCTCCCAGTTCTCACGGTGATAGGTCCCGCGGGTCCGTTCGTTTGGGAACATGGCATCCGCCAGTTCGATGCGCTGCACATAATAGAGCGCGTTCGGAAAGGTAGGAGCCAGTCCGCCCCCCTCGTCGTAGCAGGTGTTGCCCCCGCAGTGATCCGCGTGCAGGTGGCTGTTGATCACCATGTCAACGTCCTCTGGGGTCACGCCCAGGGCTGCCAGACTGCCAAGAAGGCGCCGGTCCCCCTGGAGACGCAGAAAGCCGCGCTCCTGCTCGGAGAGCTTGTCGCCGTAGCCGGTATCGACCAAGATCGTATGTTGCTCGGTCTGGATGAGCAAGCAGTGCAGCTGGCCGCGAACGCGGTTCTGCTCATCTGGTTCGGCGAACTCCTGCCATTCAGTCTTGGGCATCAGGCCGAACATACCGGCGCCATCATTCCAGGATTCGCCATCAGAGACCAGATGGAGAGTCGTATTGCCCAGGTGCATGGTCACGCACCTCCGTAGGGACCCGCAAGGATTGATGGGATTATTCTACCATTAGTGGGTGGACGGGGCAAGCGCACTGGTTGCTCGAATGGGCTTGCAGCCAGGGGATGGCGCATCGACGCAAGGGCAGGAATGAGAAGCGACATGGAGGCTGTCCCAGAAGTGTTACCTCACGGAGCACGGTGTCTGAGAGGTCTCTGAATCCATCCTGAAAGGATAGAAACGAGATGTTTCGTCGCGTTCAACATGACAGAGCGTGGCGATTTGGGATAACCCGGGCAGAGGCAAACACAGCATCGTACCTGCAACGGATCTGCAAATGCCAGGGACGCAGGACTGCCCTGCGTCCCAGGTTCTTCAATTCGGTTGGGCAATGCCCCAGACGGGCGTGCGATCAGCCAGCAGCGAGGACTCCGTTGGCCTCGGCATACTCGAACTGGCTGTTGTACAACTCGGCGTAAAAGCCGTCGCGTGCCAGTAGCTCTTCGTGGGTGCCCTGTTCAACGATATCGCCCTCGTCCATCACCAGAATCAAGTCGGCGTTGCGAATGGTGGACAGTCGGTGGGCGATGATAAAGCTGGTGCGGTCCTTCATCAGGTTGAGCATGGCTTCCTGGATCAAGACCTCAGTGCGCGTATCGACCGAACTGGTCGCCTCGTCCAGGATCAGCATTCTGGGGTCCGGCAAGATGGCGCGGGCGATGGTCAGGAGCTGTTTCTGCCCCTGGGAGATGTTGGTCACCTCCTCGTTGAGCACCAGATCGTACCCCTCGGGCAGGGTGCGCACAAAGTGATCGACGCGGGCGGCTCGGGCTGCAGCAATGACAGCGTCGTCGCTGGCGCCGGGATATCCGTAGCGTACATTCTCCATGATCGTGTCGTTATACAACCAGGTATCCTGCAGGACCATGCCAAACATGCAACGGAGGTCCTCGCGCTTGAACTCCTTGATGTTGTGCCCGTCGATCAAGATGGCACCACTACCTACGTCATAGAACCGCATGAGCAATTTGACCATGGTCGTCTTACCGGCGCCGGTCGGGCCCACGATGGCGATCCGCTGCCCCGGTTTCACGTCAGCGGAGAAATCGTGGATAACCTCCTTATCCTCACTGTAGCCAAAGCGCACGTTCCGGAACTCGACATGCCCTTCGATCCGTTCCGGCAGATAGGGATCAGCCACATCGGGGACTTCTTCCTCTTCATCCAGAAACTCGAACACGCGCTCGGCTGCCGCCGCGGTCTGCTGAAAGATGTTGGAGATGTTGGCAATCTGCGTGAGCGGCTGGGTAAAGTTGCGCACATACTGGATAAAGGCCTGGATGTCGCCAACAGTGATGGCGTTTCGGGCGGCCATGTACCCGCCCATGATGGCGATGGCGACGTAGCCCAGGTTGCCGACGAACTGCATGACCGGCATCATCAGACCGGACAGGAACTGGGATTTCCAGGCCGAGCCAAAGAGAGTGTTGTTCAGCCCGTCAAAGCGCTCCACACTCTCGGCTTCTCCGTTAAAGGCCTTCATCACCAGGTGCCCGCCGAACATCTCCTCGACGTGCCCGTTGACGTGTCCCAGGTAGTCCTGCTGTTGCTTAAAGTACTTCTGAGACTGGCTGACGACGAGGCCGATGATCACCATAGAAACTGGCACGATCAACAGCGCCACCAAGGTCATCTGCCAGCTGATGGTCAGCATCATGACCAGCACGCCGAGCACAGTGACCACCGAGGTCACGATCTGCGAAAGGCTTTGGTTAAGCGTCTGATTAACAGTGTCTACGTCGTTGGTAATGCGCGAGAGCACCTCGCCCTGGCTGGTGGTATCAAAGTACTTGAAGGGCATACGGTTGATCTTGTCGGCAATGTCCTTCCGGAACCGGTAGGTGACGTCGGTGGAGATGCGCGACATGATCCAGCCCTGGATTAAGGCAAACAGGGAAGAACCGAGGTAGAGCGCCAGGACGGTCACGAGGATCTGGCCGATGTAGCCAAAGTCGATCCCGGTGCCCGTTCCCGCAATCTCGCCCATGACACCTTCAAACAGCTTGGTGGTGGCCTTGCCCAGGACCTTGGGGCCGATGATGCTAAAGACGGTGGAGGCCACAGCGAACAACATCACGATCAGGATGGAAATCCTGTACGCGCCCAAGTACTGGATCAGCTTGCGCATGGTGCCCTTAAAGTCGCGGGCCTTTTCGCCGCGCATCATGGCCATCGGGCCATGGCCCCCGCCCATCGGACCTCGGCGTCTCCCAGGTCCGCGCCCCATGGGACCACCGGCAGGCATGCGATTCCCTGATGTTCTGCTTTCTTGAGCGCTCATGCCAGTTCCCCCTTGCTCAACTGCGAGTAGGCAATTTCCTGGTAGGTCTCGCAGGTCTCCATCAGTTCCTGATGGGTGCCGAGGCCGACCACGCGTCCTTCGTCGAGCACCACGATCTGATCGGCGTTCTTGACCGTCGCCACGCGCTGCGTCACGATGAGCACCGTGGCATCACCGGTTTTCTGCTTGAGCGCCCTGCGCAGGGCCGAGTCGGTCCTAAAGTCCAGAGCCGAAAAGCTGTCGTCAAAGATATAGATGGGCGGCTTTTTCACCAGCGCGCGGGCAATGGCCAACCGCTGCTTCTGCCCTCCCGAGACATTTGATCCACCCTGAGCGATCTCTGCCGAGAGTCCCTCCTCCTTGGCAAAGATGAACTCGCTGGCCTGGGCGATCTCGGCCGCCTCTAACAGCGTTTCAGGGGGAGCGCTTTGGTCACCGTACAGCAGGTTGCTCTCGATGGTGCCTGAGAACAGCATGCCCTGCTGCGGGATGTAACCGATCCTGTCGCGCAGGTCGGCCTGCGGGACCTGACGGACATCGATGCCATCCACCAAGACCGCACCCTCCGTTACGTCGTGGAAGCGAGGGATCAAATTGACCACGGTGGACTTGCCGCAGCCCGTGGATCCGATGAGGGCCGTGGTTTGCCCGGGCGGGGCAGTAAAACTGATATGATGCAGCACATCGTCGAGCGCCTCGGGATAGCGGAAAGAGACGTTCCGGAACTCGATCTCAGCCGTGAATGGCTCCCTGAACTGCTTGGGCTCCTTGGGATCCTCGATAGCCAGCTCGGTTTCGAGCACGTCTGCGATGCGGTCACCCGATACAGCCGCCCTGGGCAAGAATATGAACATCATGGACATCATCAGGAAGGAAAA